>NZ_SMMH01000028.1:0-32500 GCF_004634215.1 Deinococcus fonticola
AATTGAACCTGAAAGGCAATCAGCGTTGCGGCCTGGGGGATGGGCATTAAACTGTAGTCGGGATGAGGCGTCAACACCTTCATCCCTTTGCCATTCTGGACACGAAATGTCAACCCCTAATCGCCGTTTTTCTTTCAAGATAAAAAGCGTCTGACCGGGCCTTTTGTCACTGCCGAAGATTAGGAAAGAAGAATATGGTTTTCATATAAAGCGGTTTTACATTAAACGCTTTAGCCGGTTTCTATAAACAAGGAGTCGTATCATGAACCGCAGTACCCTCGACAAACTGATCTCGTACATGGGTCTCGCACTGGCTGCCATCCTGCTGATCGGCGGCATCCTGCTGTCTACGGCCAGCACCTTTATCAAGGGCGAAGTGCAAAACCAGCTCGCCTCGCAAAAGATCGTCATGCCGGCCGGCCCTGGCATCGAAAGGCTGTCCGAAGAAGATAAGGCGGCCCTGCAACCCTTCGCCGGGCAGACCATGACCAACGGCGCACAGGCCAAGGCTTTCGCGGATCACTACATCGCCGCGCACATGAACAGCATGGCCCAGGGCAAAACCTACGAGGAAGTCTCCGGCGAGTACATGAAAGTGGCCGACAAGACCTCGCCTGAAGCCCAGCAGCTCGGCGAAATGCGCCAGACCCTGTTTATGGGCAACACCCTGCGCGGCATGCTGCTCAACGCCTACGCCTTCGGCACCATGAGCAACATCGCCGGAACCGCCGCCATCGTCGCCTACGTCGGCGCGGCCCTGCTGGCCCTGCTGGCTTTCCTGGGTTTCCGCCACTCCAGACAAAGCGCTTAAATCACTACTATCAAGGCAAAGCCGCCAACGTGACGGCTCTGCCTTTCACTGACCCGGCGTGAAGGGGCCTGACCACAGCTGGTGCAGGCAAAGCCGGTTCAGGAAAAAGGTTGAAGTAGGCTAGCGGTATGTCCCCCGCGGCCCAAGACGTTCAGGAAGCGGCCGCTCAGCAGGCCAGACTGCTGCTGCCAGACTGCTAATGGACGTGCAACTGCGACCGCTGCTGATGAAAACCCCCTGCGCCGTCAAGCAGCTGGCCGCTGAACTGAAGATCGACCTGAACCAGGCGCACTACCTGATGACCCGCCTTGAACAGGCCAGCGTGGCCGTGGTGGACAGGCTGGAGAAACGCGCCGGGCGGCCCGTGAAACACTACTCGATTGCGCCGCGCTGGTTCATTCCCTTCGACGTGACCAGTGCCAGTACCCTGGAAGACGCCGCCAACGCCCAGATTCTTCCGCGCACACGGCGCATCGTGGAAAACGCCATTCGGATTGCCCAGCAGCACACCAGCGGGCGGCGCGGGTACTGGCTGAGCGCCGAGGCCCTCAACATGGGCGACGAGCACGGCCCCGCCGACGCGCTGTTTCTGGGCAACGAGCCGTTCATGCTGAACCTCGGGCAGATGAACCTCAGCCGCGCGGACGCCCTGCGCCTCAAGCAGCGTCTGGCGCAGGTGTTCGACGAATTCCAGCAACTCGAACAGCCCAGCGAACCGCCCTACACCGTGAGCATCATGCTGGTGCGCGGGCAGATGGATTAATGATTCTGCGGTGCAGGCCAGGGATTCAGGCATTTGAGATTCAGCGGGAAGGATACCCCGGCTAGGACGCCCATTTCGTCTCGCGCAGCACCACGCCCAGTTCCCGTTCCAGGGCGGTCAATCCAGGCATGGTGACGCGCAGTTGCCGCCCTTCCACGCGGGCCACCCAGCCCAGTGACAGCAATTGAGTCAGTAGGGCCGCGCCCAGGGAACCGCCCAGGTGTGGGCGACGCTCCGACCAGTCCAGACACGGGCGGGTTAAGGGACGGCGTTTTCTTGTGAGGGCGGGCAAATCCACGCCCAGGTTCGTGAACCAGGCTTCGCCAGCGGAAGTGAGTTTCAGGTAGGCGTCGGTCAGGTAGTCACGTTCCAGCAGGGCGTCCAGGAGCAGCACGCCCAGTTCCCCGGCCAGGTGATCGTAACAGCGGCGGGCCACGCGCAACTCGGCGGGAACGGGCGGCGGCAAACCGGGTACATTACGGCGTTCCAGCACCAGCAGGGCCTCCAGCGCGTGTGCCACCTCCGAACCGTACAGGCGGTAGTAACGGTGGCGACCCTGCGCGGCCACTTCCACCAGTTGCCCCGCCCGCAACTGCGCCAGGTGGTTGCTGGCCGTCTGCGGGGACACGTTCGCGGCCCGCGCCAGTTCGCCCGCCGTGAACGCCTGCCCGCCCAGCAGGATGGTCAGCATGTGCGCCCGCGTCGGGTCGGCCATCAGGGACGCCACACCACTCAATCCGGTCATGAGCACAGGCTAAGGCGGCACATCAGCGGACGTTTCAGGAGAACGTGAAGTGAGGCACCTGCCAGACGGTCACGGCGTGGCCATGACTGAGGGACGGTAATGCAGGGGCAGGGTGGGGGTCAGCCACACGCGACCTGTTCCCCGGAAGGCCTGAATGAATCCCTCGCCCGTTTTGGCGCTGCCGATCAGGCCGCGGCCGCTGCGTTCCACGGTGAATTGCAGGCCGTCGGTGTACGCCACCACGAGGTTGCCGTCGACTTTCAACACATCATTCTGAAGTTCCAGCACCTGAAATTCCTCGGGTGGCACGGGGCTTTGCAGGGCGAACAGGCCCGTTCCCGTGAGTTTGGGCTGCACGCGCCCTTCACCGCTGCCCATCATCTGAGCGAACCCCTGATTGACGTGGCGGCCCACGCTGATGTCGCCCACGCAGGCCACGAACGCCCCGTCGTCGATAATCACCGATTCGCCGCGCAGGTCGCCCAGCAGCAGGTGCAGTTGCGTGGGTTCGGTGTACAGCACGCCGCTGCCCTTGAACGCAGTTTTGAACATGCCTTCGCCGGTGGCGGCGGCCGTGACTGCGCCGCGCAGGAACCCACCCAGCCCCCCGCCACCGCCCGCAGCGGACACCGCCTGCATTTCCAGGTTGCCGCGCAGGTACTGCAAAGCCCCCGTTTCCAGCGTCGCGCCCGCGCCCTGCGTGTGCACCGCCAGTTGCCGCCAGCGGCCCGGGCGGTTCAGCATCTGCGGGAACCCCTGTAGTGGCCCTTCCATGGGCTGGGCGCTGTACTCCAGCACCTGCAATTGAATGCCAGGGCCGCTCAGTTCACGTTCGACACTTGAAGTCCAGGTGAATTCCATACCCTCAGGGTAACCGACCTGCATGACCGTGGGTCAGGCACATGCGCCACAGCCAGTCAGCTTTGCCCTTTCTGGCCTGGCAGCCCCCTGACTCTCTACACTGTCCAGTAATGCGACAGTATCTGGATTATCTGCGGCACATCATGGAGAACGGGGTGGACAAGACCGACCGAACCGGCACCGGCACCCGGTCGGTGTTCGGTTACCAGATGCGGTTTGACCTGTCCGAGGGCTTTCCGCTGGTCACGACGAAACGCGTTCACCTGAAAAGCATCATTCACGAACTCCTGTGGTTCTTGCAGGGCAGCGGCAATACCGCATACCTCAAAGAACACGGTGTAACCATCTGGGACGAGTGGGAAGACGAACACGGTGAACTGGGGCCGGTGTACGGCTGGAACTGGAGAAAATGGGGGAAGCCCTACCCTCGCCGTCGTCAACCCACGCCTGCCCTCTCGCCGGATTACAACGCTTCTTATCTCGGAGTGGGTTCGGGAAGAGGTAAGGCTAACCACCCGCTGGCTAAAACATGGGAAGGCATGATGGCCCGTTGTTATGACCCTAACAGTCCAAGTTACGCCGATTATGGAGGCCGGGGCGTTTACGTGGTTGACGATTGGTTGGCCTTCGAGGTCTTTGCGCGTGATGCCGTGACTCTGCCCGGTTACCGGGTCACCAGCCCGAAGGAACCTCGCCTGGTGCTAGACAAAGACCTCCGGGGAGACGGCTTCACTTACGGCCCCGCCTCGTGTATGTGGATGACCGATGTGGACAATGCCAGATTGAAAGCTGAACGGGTGTTTGTCCTGCGGGATCAGGAAGGGGAACTGCATGAGTTCTCGAATGTCGCTCAGTTCTGCGAGCAGCAGGGCATCATAGACGGCAACCTTTCGGATTTATGGACAGGAAGAAAGAACGCGAAAGTGCGGCACGGTTTTACATTAGTCGAGGTGAGGGAAAAGCATCCAGGCATCGACCAGATCGCGCAGGTGATCGAGCAGCTCAAAGCGAACCCCGATTCGCGCCGCCTGATCGTGAGCGCCTGGAATGTCGGCGAACTGGAGAAAATGGCCCTGCCGCCCTGCCACGCCTTCTTTCAGTTCTACGTGGCGGACGGTCGCCTGAGTTGCCAGCTGTACCAGCGTTCCTGCGATTCCCTGCTGGGGGTGCCGTTCAACATCGCCAGTTACGCGCTGCTCACCATGATGGTCGCGCAGGTCACGGGCCTGGAGGCCGGCGAGTTCATCTGGACCGGCGGAGATTGCCACATCTACCACAACCACTTCGAGCAGGTGGAACGGCAGTTGAAACGCGAGCCCCGGCCCCTCCCGCAAATGCACCTGAACCCTGACGTGAAGAACATCGACGACTTCAGGTACGCCGATTTCACGCTGAGCGGGTACGACCCGCACCCGGGGATCAAGGCCCCGATTGCCGTATGAGCGGGGACAGCTGCATTTTTTGCCAGATCGTGGCCGGTGAGGCGGAAGCCAGCCTGGTCGCCGAGAATGACCTGTGTCTGGCGTTCCTGACCATCGGGCCGTTCAACACAGGGCACACGCTGGTGGTGCCCCGGCGCCACGCGGCCACCTTCACGGACCTGACGCCCGAGGAAGCCAGCGCCCTGATTCAGCTTTCTCAACGGGTCGCTCAGGCCCTCCAGCAAAGCGAATTGCCCTGCGAGGGCTTCAACCTGTGGATGGCGAACGGCAAGGCGGCTTTTCAGGATGTTTTTCATGCCCACATGCACGTTTTCCCGCGTTTGAAAGACGACGGATTCAAGGTGGAAGTGTCTTGGCCACAGCCTTCACGCGCCGAGTTGAATGGCGTGGCCGCGCAACTTCGCGCTGCGCTGGAGCAGAGCGCATGACCCGCCCGACTTTCGATGATCTGGGGCTGGCCACAGCAAAATTGTGGGCGACGCGCAGCACGGACGAGAAATTTCAGGTGGGCGCGTGCCTGCTCGACCGGCACCACCGCGTGGTGGGCGTGGGGTACAACGGGCGGGCAGCCGGCGAAGCCAATGAGCGCGAAAGTCTGGTTCACGGCCTGTCGGGCTTTATTCACGCCGAAGTGAATGCGCTGCTGGCCGCCAACTGGAACGGCGAGGGCCACACGCTGTATGTCACGCACGCGCCCTGCGCTGCCTGCGCCCGCCTGATCGTGAATTCGCGCCGGGTGAGCCGCGTGGTGTACGCCGCGCCTTACGCCGAAGCCCCCCGCCTGGAAGCCAATTTACCGGGTGGGCCGGACATTCTGCGGGCCGCCGAAATCGAGGTCATTCATGCCCACTCCTGACGCTGCCGGGCCTGAACTGGTCGCCATTTACGCCATGACGGAAAACCGCGTGATCGGCAAGGATGGCGGGATGCCTTGGCACCTGCCCGCTGATTTCGCGCATTTCAGGCGCCTGAGTGTGGGGAAGCCGAACATCATGGGCCGCAAGGTGTGGGAGTCACTGGGCGGACAGGCATTGAAGAACCGCCTGAACATAGTCCTGACGCGCAACCCGGATTTTCAGGCCCAGGGGGCGGTGGCCGTTCACTCGCCCGAGGAAGCCCTGAAGGCGGCGGGGGACGCGTCAGAAATCGTCATCATCGGTGGGGCGGAAATTTACAAACTGTACGCTGATCGGTTGACGCGGCGGGAAGAAACGATCATTCATACGGTGCTGGAGGGCGACACCTTCATGCCCGACCTGCCCGGCGAGTGGGAAACGATCAGCGAGACATTCAGGCCAGCAGACGACAAAAACAAGTATGACCTGACCTTCAGGACGCTGGTGCGCAGAACGAAATAAGTGTGTTTTGCCCTCTCCGAGGATCCTACGCCGCTTCGACAAATTCCGGCTTGCGCCGCTGCACGCCAGTCGTGGCGCGTGCCGGGGCTTGCCTGTGATTGGCTCTGCCCTTCGTAGTCGGTGGAAGATGTGTCGCCACCCAGTACTGGTGAAGAGTCGGCTTGACCGCAAAGCCAGTTCCGCCGCCGGCCAGCAGGCAAACTGGAGGGGAAAAGAGACGAGTCATGCCCACCCAGACCCAGCGCATCTGCATCGAGGACACCGACATTCACATCGAGGGCGAGGGATCACAGACCATCGTGATGATTCACGCCTGGCCCGACACCTATCGCCTCTGGGACGAGCAGGTACAGGCATTCCGGGATGACTACCGCTGCGTGCGCTTCACCCTGCCCGGTTTCGACGTTCCAGACGCCCGCAAGGCTTACACGCTGGATGACCTGACCGCTTTCATCGCCAGGGTGGTCGAGCAGGTGTCCCCACACCAGCCGGTGATCCTGCTGCTGCACGACTGGGGCTGCCTGTTCGGGTATCAGTTCGCGCAGCGTGACCCGCACCGGGTCGCCAGTATCATCGGCGTGGACGTCGGAGACGGCAGCGAGCGCACGCCCCGGGGCCTGGGCCTCACGCTGGCTTACCAGGGGTGGCTGGCACTGGCCTGGTGGCTTGGTGGCGGGCTGGGCAACCTGATGACCCGCGCCCTGATGCGCCTGATGCATGTTCCGAAAACTCCGGCCGAAGTCACGGCCGGCATGAACTACCCGTACTTTCTGATGTGGTTCGGTGGGCGGGAGTCATACCTGCGCACGGCGCGGCCTTTCGCCCCGGCTGGCCCCATGCTGTACGTGTACGGGCAGGACAAGCCGCTGATGTTTCATACGCCCGGCTGGCTACGGCGGGTGCAGCAGCGCCCAGGCAGTCGGGTCGTTTCGTTCGATACGGGGCACTGGGTCATGCTTCAGCAGCCTGAACGCTTCAACCGGGTGGTGAAGGAATGGTTGCGGCAGGGTAATCAACCATAAAGGCAGCCAGTGCTGCCGGATAGGCCTTCATCTGGCCTGCGGCGACATGACCCGGGCGGATACGCTGCCGCCTGGGCCGAACTCCAGTTTCACGTCCGGGCGTGGGTCGGTTTTGAGGATCGACATCAGGAATTGATCGACCCACTGGCCCTCCCAGCACAGGGCGTCGCGCTGCGTGCCCTCGAAGGAGAAGCCGCACTTCTCGTACACGCGCCGCGCCCGAGGGTTGAAGGCGTACACGCTCAGGCTGATGCGGTGCAGGCCCACCAGGTGAAAGCCGTATTCCACCACGGCGTTCGTGGCTTCCGTGCCGTATCCCTGCCCGACCAGTTCCGGGTGAGCCAGCAGGATGCGGAAGTTCATGCTCTGGTTGTAACCGTCCAGGTCATTCAGCACGACTTCACCCAGGTACTGCCCGTCCTCGCGGTCAAGGATGGCCCAGTCGGCCCGGTCACCCCGGCGCGGCAGGCTGCTCAGCAGGCGCTGCACCTCGAAGCGCGTGTAGCGGACATGCGTGCCGGTCAGGCGCATGAATTCCTGGTGTTCCAGGGTCTGCATGACGTGTTCCAGGTGACGCACGCCCAGCGGTTCCAGGCGCAACCGGGCGGTCTGGAGCGTCCGGGGGCAGAGCAGGGCGTCGGTCTTCACCATAAGGTCTATTTTTAGCAGGCTTTGGTATGTACAAATCAGCGATTTGACGGAGGAACGCCCGGTCTGTCTGGGCAACGGGCTCAAAGACAGCCAGCGCCACCGCCCCTGGAGAGGTGATGGCGCCGGGCAGGTGAATTTACTGGAAGCGGATGTTCTGCTTCAGGCCAGTGGAGAGCGTCAGGGTAAGCGTGCAGGCCGGGCCGGTGTTCACGCTGACATCCATGCCCAGGTTCAGGGTGTTGGGGGTATTGGTTCCCGACTTGGCCATGACGGGCGAGTAGGTGGGCCACAGAAGTTTCAGCATACCGAAGGTGGCGGTGGGCGTGTTGACTTTGTAGCTGCCAGCGGCCGTTTTGGTCAGGGCAACGGTGGCGGTGGCATTCAGGGGCAACTCGGTGGAGGCGGTGGCTTTGGCGTCCGTGACGGACAGACTGACCTTCTTAATGGTCAGGGTGAGGGTGTCGGCGCTGGGCAGGACGCCGCCGGCGCAGCCAGAGAACACGGCCGACTCCACCGCGAGCGGCACGTCCAGGCCGCTGGGGGTGCCGACGATGCCGGGCAGGGTGCTGGGATCAAAGTCGTCGAAGGTCTTGGTGACGGTCACGCGGCCGCTCGTGGTGATGTTGATGGCCTGGGCAGCCAGGGCGGTCGCTTCGCTGAGTTGACCGCTGGCTTTGGCTCCGGCCAGGGGCAGGGCACTGACCGGCGTGTTGTCGGCGGCGTTGCGGGCGATACTGCCACACCCCGAGAGCAGAGCGGTGCTAAGTAGGACGGAACTGAGCAGGGCCGGGACGGTCAGGGATTTGGTGAACGACATTAATTCCTCCTGTGAGCACAACGAACTAGCGTAAATTGACCAGTGAATGTGGTCAAGCAGCAGTCTAAATCGCCATCTATTACACGATCATTAAACACTCAGAATATGTGCCTGACACGCTTAATTTTTGGCCTGATCGGTTACTGTTCAGATTCCAGCAGGCTGAGCCCACACCTTATGCTCAGGCAGGGGATCACCTGTTTTTGTTCGACCGTCCCGCCTGCAACCTGGAGCACGCGTAGCGGCCCTGAGCCTGTCCAGCGGGTTCGTCTCGGAAGTCATGGCGCGGTACGGGGCGGGCGGCAGTGCGCCGCCTCATTCGGCTGGCAGGTGGTGGCAGCCGCGAATGCCCTGCGCGGCACAGAATTTCTGTACGAGAATCCTCAGGCCCACTTCGCCCTTCTCCTCCCAAGGATGGACGATTCCCCTTACGGTTCTTGTCAGACTCTGGGCCGTGGCTGGTCAAGGTTCAAGACATTGGTCGTTGCACATAGTCATGGCTCTGCTGTTGTTGCTGGTGCTGTGGCCGGCCCTGAGTGGGCCTGTGCGGACGGTGCCGAGCCTGCGGGTGGCGGCTCCCCCATCATTTCTGGGTGGGCGACGGGTGGAGCTGGTGCGGTTTTCCTACTTCCGGGGGTACTCCTCGAATGCCATGCTGGACGGTCACTTCGAGTTGCGGTGTTCACGTTTTCCGTGGCTGCGCGTCCGGCAACCCGATCCGCTGACGCCGCCGTGGGAGGGCGTGCCCGTCATTCTCTGGGGGAGAAATTCGGCGGTGTTGCAGCCGCAGGCCCGGGTCAGTCCAGTGGTGTTTTCAGGGGAAAGTCTGAATGTCCTGCGGTTCTGTCCCTAACGGGCTAATGCTTTAATGCACGTCATGAAGCACTTTTCGCCTGACGATTCGACGCCACGTGACCTGGGGTTTGCCATGCCGGCCGAGTGGGAGCCGCACGCGGCCACCTGGATGAGCTGGCCGGCCGACGATGACCTGTGGTTTGGTCACCTGGAAGGCGTGCGCGGTGAGTTTGCCGGGCTGGTCAGCACCATTGCGCGGTTCGAGCCGGTGCATCTGCTGGTGCGGGACGAAGAGTCGGAAGCGGATGCGCGCGGCCGCCTGGAAGGGGTGAACGTGAAGTTCCACCGCGTGCCGCTGGACGACGTGTGGATGCGTGACAACGGCCCCATTTTCGTAAAGAGAACTGGAGCCGGGGGAAGGGGCGAAGTGGCCCTCGTGAACTGGCGTTTCAACGCCTGGGGCGGCAAGTTCCACTGGCAAAACGACGACCGCGTGCCGGAGTACGTGGCCAGCACCATGAACGCGGGCCACTGGGACATGAACATCGTGCTGGAAGGCGGCGGGCTGGAAGTGAACGGTGCAGGCGTGGGCCTCACCACACGCTCGTGTTTTCTGACCGACACGCGCAATCCGGGCCTCACCGAGGAGGGTTATACCTATTTGCTGAGTGACATGCTGGGTGTAAGAAAGCTGCTGTGGCTGGACGGCGGACTGGAAAACGACCACACCGACGGGCACATCGACACCATCACGCGTTTCACGGACGAGCGCACCATCGTGACCAGCGTGGAGCCGGATGTCAACGACCCGAATCACGCCGTGATGAGCAAGAACCTGGCCGACCTGCGCGAGATGACGGACGCGGGCGGGCAACCCTTCCGGATCGTGGAATTGCCGCTGCCCGCCGAGTACCTGGAGGGCGCCGAGGGGCGTCTGCCGCCCACCTACGCAAATTTCTACATCGGCAACGGGTTCGTGGTGGTGCCGCAGTACGGTGACCCGAACGACGCGCGGGCGCTGGAGGTGCTGCGCCCGCTGTTTCCGGGGCGCGAGGTGATCGGCCTGCCCAGCCGCCAGATTATCGAGGGGGGCGGCAGTTTTCACTGCGTGACCCAGCAGCAACCGGCGGGAACGGTCTGGAAGGGAGAGTAGCGGGAGCCCCCCCAGCAGGGGGAGAGCAGGTGTAACAAATTCCACCTCCGGCGTCCAGCAAGTAAGAAAGGGGTGAGGAAACCGTCCCTACCCTGGGAACATGACTCCTTCGGCGCGCGCCTTGCCGCACATATTGGTGGTGGATGACAGTGGGGGCGTGCGCCGCAAGGTGGAGCGCATGCTCGCGCCTTACGTGCGGGTGACCCTGGCAGAAAGCGTGCCCGACGCGCTGCGGGCCCTGACGCCGTGCATGCAACTGGTGCTGTCGGACGTGCAGATGCCCGGCGAGAGCGGCCTGGAACTGGCGGCGATTCTGAAACGCCAGCGGCCCGACCTGCCGGTGATTCTGTGCACCGGCGTGGTCGATGTCGAAACCCGTTCCCGCGCCCAGGCGCTGGGGGTGGAGGCCGTGCTGCGTAAGCCGCTGCTGTCAGAGCCGCTCCTGAAGGTCATCCGGCAGTGGCTGGGGCGCGAGACCGGGGAACCAGGTCACCCGGCACCGGCGCAGCTGGCGGCTGTGGGGCCCGCCAGCGTCCCTGAAGCCCCGGTGTTGCCCACTGCCGCGCCAGCCTCCCTGCCGCAGGAGAGTGTCTTACTGGACATTGACCCCCTGGACGAGCTGTGCCGGCAACCTGGGGTGTTGTCGGCGGCGCAGCTGGACGAGTCCGGGATAGTGCAGCGGCAATGGAACCTGCCTTTGCCGCCGGAGCTGGGGCATCTGGCCGTGAATGTCCTGGCAGGCGTATATGGGGTCGCCGGTGAACTGGGGTCGGTGTGGCCGCCGGGCCAGTTCCTGCAGGTGCAATTGCTCGACCGGGTGTGGCTCGTGGGGCGCTGGAGGGGTCAGCGCCTGACCCTGGTGGTACGCGACGAGCAGGTGGCCGGGCGAGTGTTGCAGAGATTACAGGCGCTGGGCGACCCGCACCAAGTGTGAAAGCTGCGGGGTAGGGAAAGTGAAGTTTGTTGTGTGAGCAGTGAATCTTCACCGAACTGGGCCATACTGGGTGTGCCTGAGTGCATCCCGCTCCTTATAGGTTTAGCTGAATGTAAAGTTATCTAGACCAATCCTGGTAGAGGGTTGTCATTTTTTTGACGTGGTGAGAACATCGCCACATGTGGGAAGGATTTCGCAATTTCTTGATGCGGGGCAACGTCGTCGAACTGGCCACCGCTGTGGTGATCGGTGGAGCTTTTACCAAGATCGTCGACGGCTTCATGAAGGGGTTTGTGGAGCCCCTGATCAAACTGATTCTGGGCAGCAGCGATCCGGCCAAGTCTCTGGAAGTCATCTCGGTGGGTGGTTTTCCGGTGGGTATGCTGCTGGCGGCCATCGTCAATTTCCTGCTGACGGCGGCGGTGGTGTATTTCTTCCTGATTCGCCCGCTCAGCAGTTTCGCCGCCCGTTTTGCTCCCCCGCCTCCCCCCCCCGGTGAAGACATCACTCTGCTGCGCGAGATCCGCGACCTGTTGAAGACCCAGAACGTCCGCTGAACGTCGTGGCTTGACCTGAACCGCAAGCCCCAGCCTGCGGTTCATTTTTTCTGGCACACCTGCACCATTTACGTTCACAACAGAATGGCGTTATAATGGATGTGTCCAGAGGACGCCGCCATGCCTATCTCCTCCCCTGCCGAGAAAAGAGCGAATCACTTCATCGAACTGGCCGCCGCTGACGGCAGGCTGCTGACACACATGCAGCTTCAGAAACTGGTGTACCTGGCCCACAGCCTCGCTCTGGCCCTGCACGACCGGCGGCTGGTCGCCAACAACTTCTACGCCTGGAGGCACGGCCCGGTCGCCCCCCACCTCTACGAGCAACTCAAAGGCACCGGCGCCCAGCCCGTCCACCACCTGCTGCCGGAGGCCATGCCGGCCTTTGACCTCGACCCACAGGCGCAGGAAGTGGTGAAGCAGACCTACGAAGCTTACGGGCGCTTCGACGGCTGGGAACTCAGGAACATCACGCACCTGCCCGGCTCGCCCTGGAGCCTCACCAGCGAACGCGAAGCCTACGGCCTGATCCCCGACGACCTGACCCGCAGCTACTGAACCTGCAAGTCAACCCCTGCCCAGGGAGGGCCGATCCTTGAGCGACCTGCTTGCCGAGAAAATTCAGGAACTGGCCGAGCAACAGGCCCAGCAGGCCCGCGAGCAACAAACCCGTCATCTGGACCAGGAAGTGGCCGCCGCCCTCGTTACCCCGCCCGAGGAACCGCCCAGCAACGCGGCCCTCCTGAAATTGCAGGTGGAAGTCGACCTGCTGCGCGAACAACTGGAGCAGCGCCGCACCGAGAACGCCATCTTGCGCGACCGCAGCACCTTTCTGCGCGAGGAACAGGAGCACATCAAGATGTACCGGCGCAAATACAGCAGCCGCGTGTTCTGGCTGAAGGTGCTTTAGCTGGTGTTCGCGGCGTGCGCGACCGTCCTGACCGGCCTGCACACAGCCTTCTTTACCCTCAGCGACACCGTGCTCATTGCCCTGACGGGCAGTGCGCTGGCCAGCGTGATCGGCATGTTCCTGGTCATCCTGAACTGGCTGTACCCCCGCGAGAAGGAAAAAAGCGTGTGATAAGCCGTGCGGCCGTTTCCCGCACATCCGGAAAGAGCCGAAGTTGAGTCCAATTCCCGCACCGCGTCTTTTTGGCGAATCCTTCCCGTCGGGTGAGATTGCCAACCACGAGCGATCCCACCGCGCGAGGTGTGAGAATCACGGCATGATCGAGCTTGTTCCCTTCAGCGCGCCCCACCGTGCGGCCCTGTTGAACCTGCGCCTGGCACCGGGGCAGGAGAGCTGGACGCACCTGCCCGCCGAACTCCTGCCGGAAATCGAGGGCCACCCGGCCCGCCAGGCCGCGACGGTGCTGGAGAACGGTATACCGCTTGGAATGTTCGTCCTGAGCGCCGACGAACGGGTGGAATGGTACGCCGGGCAGCCCGACCCGCAGGCGCTGACCCTGAACGGCCTGAGCCTTGACCGGGGTGCCCAGGGGCGCGGCCTGGGCACGCAGGTCATGGACGCCCTACCGGAATACGTCGCCCGGACTTTTCCGTATGCCCGGCGCCTGCTGCTGTGCGTCCACCAGACCAACCTCGCTGCCCTTCACGTGTACCGCAAGACCGGCTGGACGGTGCTGCGCGAGCGCCAGGGCAAACGCGGCCTGCTGTGGGTGATGGAGAAAAAACTGTGAGCCTGACTGTCCGAACGGCCACCCAG
The DNA here is from genome assembly GCF_004634215.1 of Deinococcus fonticola. NCBI lineage: Bacteria > Thermotogati > Deinococcota > Deinococci > Deinococcales > Deinococcaceae > Deinococcus > Deinococcus fonticola. The sequence goes on from NZ_SMMH01000028.1 coordinate 13,636, forward strand.
CAGGATCTGCCGGCCCTGCTGAAACTCTACACGCAGCTCAGTGCCCGTCACCAGCCACCGGCCGCGCTCACGCAGGCGGTCAGGCACGACATGCTGCGTCACCCCGGCATGCACGTGCTGCTGGCAGAACTGGAGGGGCGGGTGGTCGGCACGCTGACGGTTTCGTTTCTTCCCAACCGGACCCGGCTGGCGCGGCCTTACGGCGTGATCGAGAATGTCGTGGTGGACTTTTCAGCGCGCCGCCAGGGGGTCGGTCAGGCCCTGATGGCGGCGGCCGAAACCCTGGCGCACGGGGTCAAGGCCTACAAGTTGATGCTGATGACCGGACATCAGGTCGAGACGGCCCAGCCGTTCTACCGCAGCTGTGTGTACGACCAGCACAGCAAAGTTCCTTTCGAAAAGCGCTTTATCTGATGAGCAGCCGCTGTCGGCGCCAGGGAAGCCCACCTTTGGAGAACCATATGACTCTACGCAATGCCCTTGAAGCTGTCTATACCGCTTTCGCCGAGATGCCACGGCCAGAATACATCCAGCACGAGCCTTACGAATTGGAGCCCGGCGAGGTGCGGCAACTTCTGACCTTCCCTCTCCGGGAGCTTTCACCGGAGTTGATGCGCTCCTATAAGTTCGAGTCGGTGTATAACGTCGGCACCTGGGACGATTTCCGGTATTTTCTGCCCAGGTTACTGGAAACGTTGACCCTTTCGCCGGATGACCCCGACCACTGGGAGCAACTGGAGGACATTGCCTCGCGCTTACGCTTCGCCAGGGAGAAGGGCTACTCACTCACAAGCGTGCAGGCCCAGTCTCTGTACTCTTATGCCCTGGCCTGGTGGGAGGCGTTTCTGGAAGCCCCGCCTTATATCCTGCCCGCTCCCATGATCCTTGACTGGGGGACGCTGCAAACCTTCGGCCCGACGCGGGCTGAACTGCTCAAGCTCTGGCGTGAGCATCCACGCGGGGCACAGCATCTGGCCTATGCGCTTGTCTGCAACGCCCACGCTGGGCTTCCTCCCGAATGGCCTAAAGCCGAGGCCGTCACGTGGCTGGAAGCCGCCTTCTTTGCGAACCCGGACGGCGAGGCGGCGCAAACCCTCAGCAACGCTCTTCTCTCTCTACAACAGGAATAACCCCCAGCCGCAGCCGGGGGCCTGTCTTGCTGTCAGTCTCGCTCAGCGGTTGACGATGTGAATGGCCTGCTTGTGGGCGGACTCGGCGCCCTCCAGCATGGCCTCGCCCAGGGTGGGGTGGGCGTGGATGGTCAGCGCGATGTCGGTGGCGGTGGCGCCCATTTCCAGCGCCAGGCTGGCCTCGCTCAGAATGTCGCTGGCACGGGGGCCGACGATGTGCACGCCCAGCACCAGGTCCGTGTCTTTCTCGACGACCATCTTCACGAAGCCGTCGGTCTGTTGCAGGGTCATGGCGCGGCCCGAAGCGGCGAAGGGGAAGTTGCCGATTTTGACCTCATAGCCCTTGTCCTTGGCTTCCTGCTCGGTCAGGCCCACCCACGCCAGCTCGGGGTTGGTGTACACCACGCCGGGAATGGCCACGGCGTCCTGCTCGGCGGGTTTGCCGGCAATGACCTCGGCGGCCACCAGGCCCTCCTTCATGGCCTTGTGGGCCAGCATGGGGTTCGAGGCCACGTCCCCGATGCTGTAGATGTGCGGAACGTTGGTGCGCTGCTTGCTGTCGGCGGGAACGAAGCCCCGTTCGGTGACGGTCACGCCGGCTTTCTCGGGATTCAGGCCGTCGGTGCGGGGTCGGCGGCCCACGGCGACCAGCACCCGGTCGAAGACCTCGACTGATTTCTCGCCGGTCTTGACGTTCTCCAGCTCCACATGGATGCCGTCCTGTTTCTTCTCGGCCCGGTTGGCCTTGGTCTGCACGGCCACCTTGATGCCCTGCTTCTCCATGCTTTTCTGGAAGGCTTTCACGGCGTCGGCGTCGGCGCCGGGAATGATGGTGGGCAGGAACTCGATGACTTTGACCTGGCTTCCCATGTTGTTGTAGATGTGCGCGAACTCGAAGCCGATCACGCCGCCGCCGACGCACAGCATGCGGGCGGGCACCGGGTCGGGCATGACCAGGGCGCCGGTGCTGTCCACGATGCCCTGCTGATCCACGTCCAGGCCAGGCAGCCGGGCGGGTTCACTGCCGGTGGCGATGATGATGCTGGCGGCGGTGTACGTCTTGTCGCCGACCTGCACGGTGTGGTCGTCCACGAAGCTGGCGTTGCCGATCAGGTGCGTGACCTTGTTGGCCTTGAACAGCCCGCTGACGCCCCCGGTGAGTTTCTTGACGATGCCGTCTTTCCAGCCGTTCAGCTTGGCGATGTCCATGCGCTGCTCGGCCAGTTGCAGGCCGAAGTCGCTGGCGTGGCGGGCCTCAGCGCGGATGTCCCCGGCGTGCAGCAGGGCCTTGGTGGGAATGCAGCCCACGTTGAGGCACACGCCGCCCACACTTTCGCGTTCGGCACAGGCGGTCTTCAGGCCCAGCTGCGCGGCGCGAATGGCGGCGTGGTAGCCACCGGGGCCAGCGCCGATCACCAGAACATCAAAGTCGTAGGACTTGGTCATAAGGGTCAGTCTACCGGGTGACCCCCCAGCCCGTATTCACGCGCCAGCATAGTCGGACACCGGCCACTGACACCTTGCGGTGGTGAATCGGTTGCCGGAGCGCCGGCCGCATACCCCTCAGGGCTGCCCGGTCATCACGGTTACTGGCATCACGGTTACTGGCATCACGGTCACTGTCAGCACGGTCACTTCAGGCTTGACCCACCGCTGCGTAGTTCACGGCCCCAGAATGACGCCGGTCACGGGGTGCAGCGGGCACAGGCGCAGCACCTCGCGCACGTCGGCGGCCGTCACGCGGGTGAAGCGGGCGGCGAGCTCGGCATTGCTGCGCACTTCACCCACCGCGAGGTACTCCATGCCCAGCGTGAACAGGCGGCCCTGCGGAGTTTCGGCGCGCAGCAGGGTGGCCACCGCGGCCTTGCGGGCGGCGCGACGCACTGCCGCCTCGGTAATCAGGGCCTGGGCACCGGACAGGACGTTCAGGTAGGCGCTCAGCACCGCGTCCAGGCGCCCGGGATCGCAGGAAAACCCGCCCTCGAACACGCCGCTGTCGCGGTAGTCCAGGTGCGCCAGGTCGGCCATGTCGGCCAGGCCAGTGTCGACCAGCGCCCAGTACAGCGCCCCGCCGTCGCCGCCCAGCAGGTCGGCCAGCAGCGCGGCCGCCTCGCGCAGCGGGTGCCGAACGCCCAGGCCCGGCGTGGTCAGGGCCACCTGCACGCGGTGCAGGCTGGGGTCATGCAGGTGCCGGAAGGAACTCTGCGCGGGCGGCTGCGGTGCCGGCACCGGGGGCGTCGGCCGGCCTGCGGGCCAGGACGCCAGTTCGCGGCTGGCCCAGTCGAGGGCCGCCTGCTCGTCGAAGGCGCCCACCAGCACCAGCGTGACGTGCTGCGCTCCGTAGCGTTCCCGGTGGTTGCGGGCCAGTTGCCCCTGCGTCAGGGCCGACACCGTCTCCACGGTGCCCAGGACGCGGTGCCCCAGCGGGTGAGGCCCGTAGTAGTCGCCGCGCAGTTCGTCCACGACGCACACGCCCGGCTGCTCGGCGTACATGGCGATTTCTTCCAGAATGACGCCCCGCTCGGCCTGAAGGTCCGCGTCACGCAGGGCCGGGCGCATCAGGTGCGTCAACGTGTCCAGCAGTTCGTCCAGACGCTCGGGCAGCGCCGCGGCGTGGTACACCGTGGCTTCCTCGCTGGTGAAGGCGTTCGAGTGACCGCCCAGGTCGTCCAGGCGCTCGTTGAGGGTCACAGCGTCCAGTTCCTCGCTGCCCTTGAACATCAGGTGCTCCAGAAAGTGGCTGCACCCCATCTCGCTGGGCCGCTCGTCGCGCGCGCCGGTGTTGACGAAGTACCCGGCCGCGACGCTCTGCGCGTGCGGATCACTTTCCAGCAGCAGGGTCAGGCCGCTCGGCAAAACATGCTTCATGCCGGCACCGCCTGGCCCAGCGTGAACAGGCTGGCGTTTTGCATGGGCTGGTAGTCGTGCAGGAAGCGGTTCACGTCCGTCAGGGTCAGGGCGTCCAGTTCGCGGCGCAGATCCCCCAGGTCACGTACCCGCCCGAACAGCGTCAGGTCGCGGGTGAGGGCCACCGCCCGGCTGCGGGCCGACTCGCCGCCGAACACGATGCTGGCGCTGAGGCCCGCGTGGGCCCGCCGGAACTCGGCTTCACCCAGGCCCGCCGGCAGGCGCCGCAGCTCCGCGCAGATCACATCCAGCGTTTCCGGCAGGCGCCCCGGGGTACTGCCCGCGTAGACGCTCAGGAAGCCCTGCCCGGCCAGCACCAGCGCTGAAGCGCCGACCGCGTAGGCCAGCCCGCGTTCCTCGCGCACCGCGTGAAAGAGGCGGCTGCTGCTGCCGCCCGACAGCGCCGTGAGGGCCAGTTGCCAGGCCAGCCAGTCCGGGTGCGTGGGGGCCACGCCCGGCGCGGTGAGTTGCAGGTGCGTCTGCTCGGCCTCGGGGTCATCGAAATGGCGCCTCAGGCCGCCCTGAAAATGCACGGGGATCACGGTGTATTCACCGGCCAGCCACTCCGCGAACGTCCGTTCCACCAGCGCCTGTGCCTCCCCGGCGCTCAGGTCGGCCACCAGCCCCAGCACGCTGCCCGCCTGACCATAGCGGCCATAGTGCTCACGCAAACTTGCGGGCGTGACGTTCGCCAGGCCTTCCAGCGTGCCGGTGGCCGGGTGACCGTACCCCGCGCCCCCATCCGCCTCCCGGCGCGGGAAAGTGTGGGCGCGGGCCTGCACGCCCAGCAGGTCGGATGGGCTGTCCCGCAGGGCTTCCAGGTCCTGGCGGGCCAGGTCCAGCAGCACCGGCACTTCCGCCTCCGGCAGGGCCGGGCGCAGCAGCACGTCCGCCACGAGGCTCAGCGCGGCAGGCAGGTCTTCCAACAGGCCGCTGACGCTCAGGCGCGTGGCTTCCGGGCCGACCCCCCCGCCCCGGCGCACCCCCAGGTCATCGAAGGCGTCCTGAAGCTGCCGGGCGTCGCGGCCCGCCGCGCCCTTGAACAGCCACTCCTCCAGCACCGCGGCCGAACCTTCCCGGCCCACGGGGTCGTGCGCGCTGCCCAGCGGCAGGCGCAGATCGAAAGCGAACCCCGGCCCGGAGCGGGACTCGAAGGCGCAGCTGAACCCCCCACTGAACTGAAACACGTGAACCGAACTGCCAGGCATCCGGGCAGTGTAGGGCATTTGCTGCTTCACCACCGGCCACAGGAGCAGAGGTCACCAGATGAGAGCCCGATTCATCCCAACCTGGCAGATGTCCTTTAAGGTAAGAGGGTGATGAAAAAAGCGCTGCTTCCCTTGACCGCGCTGCTGACGGCTGCCCTGGCCGCGTGTGGCAGTCCGCCCACCAGCCCCGAGTCCACGGCCGACAAGGTGAAGCCGACCGTGACCTTGAACAGCTTGAACACCAACGTCACCCAGGCCAGTACGGTCACCTTCAGCGCCAAAGCCACCGATGATGTGGGCATTCAACAGGTCGAATTTTTTGTCGACAATCAGTCCGCTGGAAAGGACAGTTCGGCCGATAGCCAGGGCAACTATGAGGCCCCCTACGCGTGGACGCTCAGCCAGAACGGTTCACACACCTTGAAAGTCGTGGCGACCGATACCAGCGGCAACACCCAGTCGGCTGAGACAACGGTAAAAGTAGAGATCGTCCCGGATACGCAGAAGCCGGAGGTCGTCATCGACGGTATTCCCACGTCCATCGTGACGACCCCCGGCACCTTCACCATCTTCGGAAAAGCCACGGACAACGTGGGTGTAGTCAGTGTGCGCATGCTCGTCGAGCGCCTCGACGAGGACAACAAGACCGTCACACTTTTTGACAAGACCTCGGATACGCTGACCAGTTTCACCTACGATCTGGCGGTGGACGCCACCCTGAATGGGGTGTACAAGGTCACCATTACGGCGCGTGACGCCGCCGGGAATGAACAGACCTTGAGTAAGAGCGTCATGGTCAGGATTGAAACAGCGCCAGTGCCTGATCCGACCCCACCCGCGCCTGACCCCACCCCACCTGCACCGACACCTCCTACCCCGACACCCGACCCAACCCCGACGCCCAGCCCCGACAACCAGGCCCCCACGGTGACGATCAGCGTGCCCAGCGGCACCCTCACCACGGCGGGCGATTACACCATCGGCATCGGCCTGTCGGACAACGTGGGCGTGACCACCGTGACCGGGTACGTGCAGACGGAAGCCCTGGGCAAGATTGAGCTGAGCAACCTCAGCACGGCGGGCGGCACGGCCACCATTCCCGTGAGCAAGCTTTTCAACGGCGTGAACACCATTTACATCACCGCCACGGACGCCGCCGGAAACGTGGGCAAGGCCAGCGCCAGCGTCACCGTCGCCATTCCCTGACCTGGGGCGCTGACGCGGCCTGCCCTCAAGTTGGGGCAAGCCGCGTTTTTCTTTTCCTCTTTTCTTTTACGCTGGGGGCATGCAAAGGCCAGTGGTATGCGTGGGGGCGCTTGTTCAGGAGCCGGGTGGGCGGGTGCTGCTGGTCAGAACGACCAAGTGGCGCGGGCTGTGGGGTGTGCCGGGTGGCAAGGTCGAGTGGGGCGAAACTCTGGAACAGGCCTTGAAGCGCGAGTTTCTGGAGGAAACGGGCCTGACCCTCTCGGATATCCGGTACGCGCAGACGCAGGAGGCGGTGCTGTCGCCGGAATTCCATAAACCCGCGCACCAGTTGCTGGTGGATTTCTTTGCGGCGTCCCCCAGGCAGGACATCGCGCCCAACGAGGAAATAGAGGCCTGGGCGTGGGTTATGCCCGAAGAGGCCAGCACCTACCCTCTCAACACCTTCACGCGCACCCTGCTTGAGCTGGCGCAGCGGCAGGATGCGAACCGGTAATCACTTGCGGATGACCACCGCGTCACCGGGGAAACTCAGGAGCGTTTTCGGGGTGAAGAAGGCGCGTCTGAAGTCCACGACGTTCAGCGTGCGGTCAGCCTGTCCTTCCTGACGCGGCGCGCCGCCGATGGCAGTTCCGGCATCCGTTCCGGTGGGCGTCTGGGTCAGGACGTGAAGTCGTCCGGGCTGCATCCGATTGCACGACATGACGACGCTTTCCCAGCATGTCGTTGTAGCTCCTCCATTCCGTCTCTTCTTCCCCTCGCCTCCGCTCGAATGGTTCCAGAAAGGCCCGCCCCTCATTTGAAGCCCGGATCAGGAACGGTTACAGGGTTTTCTTGAAGCGCAGGCTGGCGAGGGTCAGGGTCACCACCGCGAAGAGGCCCAGGCCGATGAAAGCGGTTTGCAGGTCGCTGAAGCCGGTGCCGCGCAGCATGATGCCGCGCACCGCTTGCAGGTAGTAGCGCAGCGGCACCAGCGCCGACAGGGACGAGAAGAAGCGGTTGAGGCCCTCCAGCGGCAGCAGAAACCCGCTGAGGAAAATGCTGGGCACGATGATGGCGATGGTGGCGAACATGGCCTGCGTCTGAGTACCCGCGACGGTGGAGATCAGGATGCCCAGGCCCAGGTTGCCCAGCACGAACAGCAGCGCCGCCAGCATCAGCAGCCAGAGGTTGCCGGCCAATGGCACCCCGAACAGGAAGTGCCCGATGGTCAGCACCAGCGCGGCGTCCAGCGCCCCGAAGGCGAAGTAAGGCAGCAGTTTGCCCAGAATCACCTCGGCGGGCTTCACGGTGGTGGCGATCAGCGCCTCGATGGTGCCGGTTTCACGCTCGCGCACGATGGCCAGGGCCGTCAGCATCACGCAGATCAGGGTCAGGATCAGGCCCGACAGGCCCGGCACCATGTACACCGCGCTGCGGTTGCCTGGGTTATAGAGCGTTTCCAGGGTGGGGTTGACCGGCATGCTCAGCGTTCCGGTGGCGGCCCGCACGGCGCCCAGCGCGGCCATGGTGTCCTGCGTGGCGGCGGCGGACGCGGCGCGAACCTGCGCGGCAAAGGTCGGGTCGCTGCCGTCCACGAAGAGGGTATACGGCACGGGTTGCTGCTGTCGGGCGGCCCCCAGCGCCCCGGCCGGAATTTCCAGGATGGCGCGCACCTGCCCGGCGCGGGCCGCTTGCAACGCCGCTTCGTGCGAGGGTTGCGCGATGAGTTGAAAGCGGTTCTCGGCGGCGTAGTTGCTCAGGATGCGGCTGCTCACGCGGTCGCGCGACAGGTCGACCACGCCCAGCCGGATGTTCTTCACGTTGGTGTTCAGCGCGTACCCGAACAGCAGCAGCAACACCACCGGCAGCAGCACGATCATGCGCGGCAGCACGGCGTCGCGGCGCACGTGCAGGAATTCCTTGTGGGCAATCGCCAGGATGCGGGTGATGGGCGTCGAAGCGGTCATGCGCGGGCCTCCTGCCGGGCCGAATAGGCCACGAACACGTCCTCCAGGCTGGCGGGCACGCGCCGCAGGGGGCCCAGCGCGGCCAGGGACGCTTCCAGCCGGTCATCGGCGGTGGTGACGCGCACCTCGTCCCCGACGATCCAGGCGCCCTGCACGCCGGGCAATGCGCGCACGGCCTTCAGGGCGCTGTTCAGGTTCAGGGCGTTCAGGGCGTAGCGCACACCCGGCAGCCCGGCCCGCAAGTCCTCGGGGGTGCCCTGTGCCAGAATGCGCCCGCTGGCGATCAGGGCGATACGCTGGCAGCGTTCAGCCTCGTCCATGTAATGCGTGGTGACGAAAACCGTGGTGCCCATGTCGGTCAGGGCGTAGATGGCGTCCCACAGGTCGCGCCGCGCCACCGGGTCGAGGCCCGCCGTGGGTTCATCCAGAAAAAGCACCTGCGGCCCGTGCACAATCGCCGTGCCGATGCTCAGGCGCTGCCGCCACCCGCCCGAGAGCTGCCGTGCCAGGTGCCGGCGAAAGGGAAACAGGCTCAGGCGCTGCAAGGTGACCTCGACGGCCTGTTCGACCTTGGCGGGGGCCAGGTACAGCGCGGCCTTGAAGCGCAGGTTCTCCTCCACGCTCAGGTCAACGTACACGCTGGCCGCCTGGTTGGCGTACCCGATACGGGCCTTCACGGCGTCCGGTTCGCTCAGCGGCACGCCCGCGACCACGCCCGAACCCCCGGACGGCTCCAGTACCCCACTGAGCATGCGGATGGTGGTGGTCTTCCCTGCCCCATTCGGGCCCAGGTAACCGAACACGATTCCCGCCGGAACAGTCAGGGACAGCGGCGCGACCACCTCCACCTGGCCGTAACGCCTGGAGAGGTCGTGAGTTTCAATGGCATTCATGGTGGCTCCTTGAAGGGGTCGAGAAAGAAGCGCGCATCGGGAGACGTTCGGCCCTCAGCTTCCGGCCGCCTGGCGGCCATGCAGAAAGCGCCGAACGTGCATTTCAGGTTGTAGGGCGGGCAACTGGGCGTGCAACAGCACCCGGCCAAGATCCGGGATGAGGTAAGGCAAGACGACGGGGCCGACGAAAGCGGGCAGCAGGGTAGCGATGGGTTCGGGGTGCAACTGGCCTTCCTGCTGGTAGCGGGTCAGCAGGGCCGCGATTTCACCGAACAGCTGGCGCGGGCCGTCGAGCACCTCCGCGAGTTCGGGGTGGCGCGGGAATTCCGTGACGATGACGCGCACCACCGGGCCGAAGGTCTGGAGGGTCTGCTGGTAGGCACGGGTCAGGTGGGTCAGGTCGTGTTCCAGGTTGCCGGTGTACTGGACGCCGCTTCGGCGCAGCGCCTGGGCGCGGCTGAGGACAGCGGCGCGGATCAGGGCGGTTTTGTTGCCGTAGCGGCGAAACAGCGTGACCTCGTTCACGCCGGCGGCGGTGGCGATGGCACGGGTGGTAGCTCCTTTCAGGCCGTGCTGGACGATGGTGTCCAGCGTGGCGCTCAGGATCGCCTCGGCGGTCGGGTCATTGCCGGCCTCGGAAACGGAGGGGGGCTGGTCGGTCATAGCCGCAGCTTAGACCCCAACTTGATTGAAAGCAAGTACTTACTTGCATGATCAGCAGTAGGCACCGGATACCCTGCGCAGGGGCACTTTTGCCTCGGCTGAAGGCCGTACACTGGGGCATGCCGCACACCGGGAAGGCCCGCATGAGGACAGCCGCATGAAACGCCTGTGGGTGTGGCTGGTCGTCACGGCGGCGGTGGGCCTGGTGCTGGTCGCGCTGCTGCTGCCGCGCCAGCGTCCGCAGGAACACAGCCTGAGCGACTTCAGCGCCGCCCTGCAACGCCAGCAGGTACAGAGCGTGTGGATCACCCCGCAAAACGGCGTCTCCATCGTGCAGTACGAACTCAAAGGCCAGCCCGGTACGCGCCTGCAAACCCGCACGCTGCCCCACGACCCGGCCATCGAGTACACCGCCCTTCAGGCCAGGGGCGTCGACGTCACCTACCCGCCCGCCTCGCGCCTGAACGTGCTGAGCCTCATCAGTGGCCTGCTGACGCTGGCGCTGCTCGGGGTGCTGGTCACGCTGCTGCTGCGCCGCAACAACGCCGGGGGCACCGACGCCGCCAGTACGTTTGGGAAGTCGAAGGCGGCGGTGATCAGCGAGGGACAGATCAAGTTGACCTTCGCGGATGTGGCGGGGTGCGACGAGGCCAAGCAGGACTTGCAGGAAGTCGTGGACTTCCTGCGCCAGCCCGAGAAGTACCACCTGCTGGGCGCCCGCATTCCCCACGGTGTGCTGCTGGTCGGCCCCCCTGGCAGCGGCAAGACCCTGCTGGCCAAGGCCGTCGCCGGCGAAGCCAAAGTGCCCTACTTCAGCATCTCCGGCAGTGATTTCGTGGAGATGTTCGTGGGCGTCGGCGCCGCCCGCGTGCGCGACCTTTTCGAGCAGGCCCGCAAGTCCGCGCCCTGCATCGTCTTCATCGACGAGATCGACGCCGTGGGCAGAAAACGCGGCATGAACCTGCAAGGGGGCAACGACGAACGCGAACAGACCCTCAACCAGCTCCTGGTCGAGATGGACGGCTTCTCCAGTGGGCAGGAGGTCATCATCCTGGCCGCCACCAACCGCCCCGATGTGCTGGACGCCGCCCTGCTGCGTCCAGGCCGCTTCGACCGTCAGGTGGTGGTGGACGCCCCCGACGTGCGGGGGCGTGAACAGATCCTGCGTATTCATGCCCGCAAGAAACCCCTGGACGTGTCGGTGAATCTGGAGACGGTGGCCCGGAGGACAGCGGGGATGGTGGGGGCGGATCTGGAGAACCTGCTGAATGAAGCGGCGCTGCTGGCGGCCAGAGAGGGGCGCAATCGCATTACCGGGCGGGATGTGGATGAGGCCAGAGACCGGGTATTGATGGGGCCGGAGCGCCGGAGTCTGGTCGTCAAGGAGGCCGACCGCAAGGTCACCGCCTACCACGAGGTCGGTCACGCCCTGGTGGCGCAACTGCTGCCCGGCGCGGATAAGGCGCACAAACTGACCATCGTGCCGCGTGGGCGCAGCCTGGGCTCGGCGCTATACACCCCCGAAGACCGCCTGCACCACACCCGCACGGCGCTGCTCGACCGCATCTGCGTGGCGCTGGGCGGGCACGCGGCCGAGCAGGTCGCCACCGGGCAGGTCACCACCGGCGCGGCGAACGACTTTCAGCAGGCCACCAACATCGCCCGGCGCATGATCACCGAGTGGGGCATGTCGGGCGTGGGCCAGCTCGCCCTGGCGCAGGACAGCGGCAGTTACCTGGGATTCGGGCCACAACCCACCCCATACAGCGACCACACCGCCGAGCAGATCGACCTCGAACTGGGCCGCCTCCTGAATACCCAGTACGAACGCGCCCTGAAGCTGCTGACCGAGCACGCGCACATCCTGCACCGCCTCACTGATGAACTCATCGCTCGTGAAAGCCTGACCGGCGACGACGTGGTGACCGTGCTGGCAGGCGGCGTGCTGACTGAGCTGCCTGGCCCCGGCACCCCCGCTGAACCCATCACTCCCAGCCAGGCCGACCTGAAACCCGGCCCGGCGTAAAGGCGGAGGGGCGGGAGGAGAACGCAAAAAATCCGTCCGCGCCCGACCACCTACTCTGCGTTACACCTGTGTCTGCTCGCCGGGCGCGACGACGCGCACGTCCACGCCGCGCAACTGCCCGCCCACGCGGAAGACTTCAGGATCGCCGGTCAGCAGCGGGAAAGTGGCGTAGTGCATGGGGATGGCGACGCGCGGGCGCAGCAGTTCCAGGGCGCGGGCGGCTTCCTCCGGCCCCATGGTGTAGTGGTCGCCGATGGGCAAGAAGGCCACGTCCAGGCCACGCTCCCCGATCAGTTTCATGTCGCCGAACAGGCTGGTGTCGCCGGCGAAGTACAGGCGCTGCCCGCCGAACTCGATGACCATTCCGGTGGGCATCCCGCCGTAGGTGCCGTCGGGGAAGCTGCTGCTGTGCCAGGCGGGCGTCAGGTAGACGCTGCCCCACGCGCCCTTATACGTGCCGCCGATGTTCATGCCAACGGCATTTTTCGCGCCGTGCTTCTCGGCATAGCCGCCGATTTCTGCGGTGCCGATCACCGGCACACCTTTTTTGCCGAAGTCCAGCGCGTTGCCCCAGTGGTCGCCGTGCGCGTGGCTGACCAGCACTGCGTCGACGTTCCAGTCCAGGGCTTCCTCGAGGCTGACGGGGCATGTGGGGTTGCCCTGAATAAAGGGGTCAAGCAGGAGTTTGTGCTGGCCGTCGTCCAGCAGAAAGCAACTCTGGCCCAGGAATCGAATGGTCACTGGCATGTGGGATTCTCCTTTTGGGGGTGGGGTGAGGTTGGGTTCAGTATGCCGTGCGTTTCCCCGGTATTCCGTCAGGTTCGCTTCATGGCCCACTGATTCACGCCCGTATAGTAGGGGAGGAAAGGAGTTGGCCTGTGAATGCCCTGTCACTCGGCGCGGTAAACCTGCGTGACCTGCTGGATATCCTGCTGGTCACGGCGCTGCTGTACCAGGCCTACAAGCTGGTGGTGGGCACGCGGGCGGTCAACGTGGTGCGCGGCATTCTGGTGTTCGCGGGGGTGTGGGTGGCGGCGCAGGTGCTGGGGCTGGTGACCCTCAGCGACCTGCTGGGCCGCGCCGGAACAGTGGGGTTATTTGCACTGGTGGTGCTGTTTCAGCCGGAGTTGCGCGCGGTGTTCGAGCGGGTGGGCCGCTACCGCCGGCGCGAGGAACAGGCCGGGGCGGCCTTGCAGGAACTGGCCCGCGCCATGGAGAGGCTGGCCGAACGCAAGACCGGGGCATTACTGGCCATCGAGCGCCGCACGCCGCTGGGCGAGTACGCGGGAACGGGCGTGGGGCTGGATGCCCGCATCAGTGCGCCTTTCATCGAGGCGCTGTTTGCCCGCAACGCCCCGCTGCACGACGGCGGGGTGATCGTGCAGGGATCCCGGGTGGTGGCGGCGGGCTGCCTCTTTCCATTGCAGCAGAGTGACGGCACCTACCGCCGCTACGGCACGCGGCACCGCGCGGCCATCGGCCTGTCGGAAGTGTCGGACGCCGTGATCTTGATCGTCAGTGAAGAACGCGGCAGCATGCGCATTGCCCTGGGGGGCCGACTGGGCCCTGACCTGAACGGCAGCGAGTTGCGCGAGCAACTGCGGGTGCTGGTGTACGACTACGCGGATCTGCCGGAAGCGGGAACCGAACCTTCAAAGGCCCGCGCGATGGAGCCGCAGTCATGACCCGCTTCCTCACGACCTTCCTCATCATCTGCGGGTGCCGGGAGCGCCGCGCGTGAGCACCTCGCCGGCCGGATGGGGCACCGACGCGCGGCGCTGGCTGCGGCCCGCGTACCTGTGGCGGCGTTTGCGGCACAACTTCTGGCAGAAACTGCTGTCGCTGCTGGTCGCCGTGAGCCTGTGGGCGGTGACCACCGCCGACCGCCGCGCAAACGTGGAGCAGGGCTACGACGTTCCCATCACGGTGCGCGACAGCACAGGTGGCGCCGCCAGCCGGGCGGTCAGCAACCTCACGCCGGATACCGTGCGGGTGACCCTCTCCGGACGGCCCGAGCGGCTGCGCGAGTTGCGCGGGGCGAACATTGAGGCAGTGTTGGATGTCACGGGGGTACCCGAGGGGGGGTTCAACCGCCCGCTGACGGTCAGCGTACCCAGCGGCACCACCCTGGCCCGCAAATCGCCGGAGCGCGTGCAGGGCTTCGTGGACACGCAACTGTCGCGCACCATGCCGGTGATCGTGGCGGTGGCCACCCCGCCCGAGGACAGCCTGCCGCGTTACACGGTCTCGCCTTCGCAGGTCACGGTGAGCGGGCCAAGTCAGGTGATGTCCAGCGTGTCGCGCCTGGTGGTTTCGCCGGTGTCGCTGGGGGCCGGCGAGGCACGCGAGGTGCCGCTGCTGGCACTGACCACGGCCGGGCAACCCGTGGCGAACCTGAACGTGACGCCCACCACCGTGACGCTGCGGCGCATCGACAGCGGCGCGTTCCCCGTGAAAGCGGTGCGCGTGGTGCTGAACGATCCGCCCGAGGGGTTGATCGTCACGGCGTCCAGCGTACAACCCAGTGGGGTGCGTGTGGTGGCGGCGCCGGAGTTACTGGGGCGCTTGCAGGAGGTGGCCGGCCGCGTGGCCTATCGCCCCGGCACGTACACCGCGCCCGTGACTCTGAACCTGCCCGCCGGGGCGCAGGCGCTGGAAAACGTGAGCGTGAGCCTGACCGTACAGCGCGCGCCACAGTGAAGGAAGCAGTGAGGAGCGCCGTGAAAGGGCACCGCGAGTGACGGATGAATATGTTTACGCCGGCGCTGAATACCGCACCTGACAGAACACCAGGCTTGCCGGCTACTGTGTCATACCGCGTTGGCCCGTCAGCTCGGCAATGCAGGCCGCAGCGCAAGAAATTAAGCCATTTCCTCTGTCATACAAGGAAAAACAGAGTATATAATCAGCCATACAATTATAATATTGCCCTGAGCCTCCCCAGAACCGGAACCGATTCCACAAGATTGAGTTATGCCGGACAGTTCTGTCAGGGGGGAGTCGGCGTATACTTTCGCAATGTTGTGCGGAACGGCCCTTCACTCAGGCGCTCTCGAGCACCGGCACCACACCACCGAAACCCTGCGGCTGAGCTCCCCGGCGAAGCAGGCAGGTTCCCCGCGCCCATGAGGGCCACCATTCTGCCCCTGACGCCCGTGACGCCCGACCTGGGTCACTGGGAAGCCCGCGTGCAACTGCTGGTCAAACCCAAACGCTACGCACACGTGCAGCGCGTGGCCCTGCTGGCCCAGCAGATCGCGCAGGCCAACGGCCTGAGTGAACAGGAAATCGAGCAGGCTTACGCTGCCGGCATCCTGCACGACATCGCCCGCGACCTGCCCGACAGCGAACTGCTGCGCCTCGCGCCGCCCGAATGCGAGATCGATGCCCGCCACCCGTTGGCCCTGCATGGCCGCGCTGCCCGCACTATGCTCGCCCGCTGGGGGTACGGCGACCAGACCGTGCTGGACGCGGTGGAAGACCACACCACCGGCCCGCGTGGGCAGCGGCCCGTGTCGGCCTGCGTGTACATTGCCGACGTCTCCGAACCCGGACGCGGCGTCAACGACGATATCCGCGAGCTGGCGCTGCACGACCTGAACGCCGCTCTGAACCGCGCCATCGTCTCGAAGGTCACGTACCTGCAGGGGCGCGGCATTCAGGTGCACCCGCGCACTCTGCAGTGCTACGAGTCGCTACCGGGCGTGACCAGCTCCGCCGCCAGCATTCCCTTTCCGCCGCTTCAGCCCTCCCAGAATGGGGCCCCCAGCCCCCATACCGCCAGCCCCCACACTTCCAGCACACAGCCCTCCAGCACCGAGCACTGATTCTTTTGACGCCAGATTCCCCTGAGCACACCACACTGAAGCTCGACTTCAACCTCGACCAACCCAATATCGACCCACCCAGTCCCGCTACTTCAGGCCCCGCCGCCCCAGGGTTCCCCACGGCCAGCACCTCTACTAGCGGCAAGCAGGCCAGCGGCAAAGGGTTGCCCCGCGCCCGGCTGCGGCGGCATGCCTGGCTGCGGGCCATGCAGTTTTTCGGCCTGACCCTGGGCAGCCTGACCCTGCTGGGCAGTGCGCTGCTGGCCACCGCCGGGGCACGCACCACCCCGGCCCTGAGCGACGTGCCGCAGTTCACGGTGCTGCTGGCCGGGCGCGACATCGTGTACTGCTACTATCACCAGCCCTGCAAGAATCAGGATCAACGCACCGGCCTGATTCAGACCCCTAATACCGACACCTTGATGGTCGCGCGGGTCAGTGAGGCGGGGGTCAGCGTCCTGAACATCCCGCGCGACACCAATGTCGGCGAGTTCGACCGCGAGAAAAGCCCCGCCGATCAGAAAGTCAACAGCCGCTACTGGACCGGCGGCCCCCAGAGCCTGGTGAGCGCCGTGGAGGAAATCACCGGCGAGCGCGTGGACTCGTACGTGATCGTGCGGGCGGACTACGTGACCCGCGTGATCGACGCGCTGGGCGGCCTGGACGTGACCGTGCCGGAACCCGGCATCGAGTGGGTGGACAAAGCCGCCGGCGTGGATCTGAAGCTGCAACCCGGCAACCACCACCTCAGCGGCGAGCAGGCGGTGCTGTTCCTGCGCGTACGCAAGGGCTTCGGAGACGATTACGGACGCATCGACCACCAGAAACAGGCGCTGACGCAACTGGTCGGCAAGCTCAAGACCCCGCAGGGCCTCGCCGCGCTGCCCACCATTCTGGGCGGGGTGGGCCACGGCGTCGAGACGAATGTCGACCCGAACATCGTGACAGCCCTGCTGCCGAAACTGACCGGCTTAAAACTGCGCTTCGCCACGTTGCCCACCAGCACTATTCCCGGCAGTTTCAACCTGGCGGTCGACCGTGAACGCCTGGCCCGGGTGTGGAGCCAGACCACCCCCGAAGCTGCTGGCAGCGCCGCCCCGCAGGGCCTGACCATCAGCATTCACGACGCCAGCGGTCAGGGGCTGGGGGCACCGCTCGGCCAGGCGCTGAAAGCCCTGGGCTACAAGACCGTGCGCGTGCAGACCAGTGCCCCCAGCAACGACGCCTCGCAGGTGTTCACGCAGGACAACGTCCGCTACGCCGAGGAACTGGCCGATACCCTGAGCCTCCCCAGGTTGCAGGGCGAGCGTTTCCCGGTGGAATCCGGCGAAATTGGTATCCTGCTCGGCAAGGACGCCCTGCCGGGCCTCGCGGCACTGAAGACCGCGTACACCACCCCTTGACCGAGCCCCCCACCGACTACCCCCCAACGGAGATTCAATGACCCCAGACCCTGAAACCCAAACCCAGCTCCGCGCCATCGTGGACGCCGCCCGTGAACGCCGCGCCGAAGACGTCGTGGTACTTGACCTGACCGACGTGAGCAGCACCCTGGAACACTTCGTGATCTGCACCGCCACCGCCGGATTGCAACTCAACGCCGTGCAGGAGAACATCCGCGAAAAAGCCCAGGAGGCCGGCCTGCCGCGCCCCAGCGTGGAAGGCCCCAGCGAACGCTGGCTGCTGCTGGCTTTTGCCGGCAACATCGTGGTGCATATCATGACCAAGGACGCCCGCGAGTACTACGACCTCGAAGGGCTGTGGAGCGACGCCAAAGTCCTGGACTTCCCCGAAGAGTAAAACGGAACGCCTTTTTTCACCGCCCATCACCGGGCGGTTTTCTCATGCCCTGAGAGAATGAAGCGTGATACGGCTCTAAAGAGAACAGTGATCCATGCTGTTCTTCAGGGCCAGAGGTGAGGGAGAGAAAATACGGTTCTGAATGACGCGAAGCAAATCCGCGTGTCGTTCTCGGATGGGCGCAGTAAAGTCCAGAACCAATGAGGCCTCCCGGCAAAACCTGGCACAGCGTGGCTGACCCCGCGCCGCCGCCGGGCGGCTTATCCGTCAGCTTCTGTATCTGGGCCTGATCCGCGAGGTGCGCCAGCACGCGCCGGACGTGGACGACTGGGGCAACACCTTCACGCTGGACGAGCAGGGCCGCATCCGATCCGGGTGGATTTCGGGCGCGTGCCGGGCCAACCTGCCCCGTTTACCTGGCCGGATGAGCTGGTGTCGTGGTGGGCCAATCTGACCCGGGCAGGCCGCACACCTGGGCCGGGAGATGCAAGACCTGTTCGGGCGGTACTTCGAGACATATAACCTCGGGTGCTAGCTATTCGTGCCGCGTCACATTTGGCGCTGATCGAAAAAGCTCCGTGCAGGACAGGGTTTTTCTACGAGCCTCAGCATTTCATATAACGTACCACGACTTCGTCAATTAGTTATTTGGCAAACAATATGCTTTAAATACGTCAATAGAAGAATCTGTCCGATACTTCATCTCTAGAAAAGCCGTGTGGGACACATCCCGATATGCAGTATCCCCTAGCACCCGAGGTTTATAGCAAATCCGACCGAACCGTTGACAAAACGATTCGATCTGAGCGGAGCGAGAGGAAGAAGAACGGGTTCCGTTTGTTTCGTTCACAAACCGGAACGTCATCGGTTTGCTCACTCCACGTCCGGAAGCCGTATCAGACGCCTGCCGAACACGACACACAGCGGTACTTCCTGCGCCTGGCCCTCGCTCTGGTACAGGAAAAGGAGCTGGAGACGCCTTAACCTTGCGCCTGCAACCAGTCGAGTGCCTGCGTCCGCAACTGGGGCCATTCCCCGGAATGCTCATGCCCACCCACGTGACTGAGCATCAGGGTGGGCACGCCCTGCCGGGACAACCGCTCTGCAAGCAGACGTGTTTCCTGCGGGGGCGTCAACTCGTCCGTTTCACCCACCACGAAAGCCACCGGAACCGGCACGGGTGCGCCCGTCCAGCCCTGCGGCCACCAGTCCGGATGCGCAGGAATGCTGGGCGTGACCGCCAGTATCCCCCGCGCCGG
>NZ_SMMH01000028.1:37500-45403 GCF_004634215.1 Deinococcus fonticola
GTCACGCTGAAGGATGCCTCGCACCGCGTGACCCTGCATAACCGCCAGGGAGCGAGGCAGCGCGACCTCGCCCTGCCGGCGCTGGGTTCGGTGATGGGTCTCTCGGCGCACCAGGACGACGCGGAGGTGTTCATCGGCTTCACGTCGTACCTGTTCCCGACCACGCCTTACCGCGCCGAACTGCCGGGCGGGGAACTGGAAGCGCTGGAACAACCCAGCATCAACCTCGACGTGGACGAGTTCGAGGTCACGCAGGACTTCGCCATCAGCAAAGACGGCACGCGCGTGCCGCACTTCATCATTGCGCGCCGGGGCCTGAAAAGGGACGGGACAAACCCCACCCTGCTGTACGGGTACGGGGGCTTCAACGCCAGCATGACCCCGGCCTTCAGCCCCGCGATCCTGGGGTGGCTCGATCGGGGCGGGGTGTATGTGGCGACCAACCTGCGCGGCGGCGGCGAGTACGGCAAGGAGTGGCACGCGGCGGGCACGCTGAACCGCAAACAGAACGTGTTCGACGACTTTATCGCGGTGGCCGAACACCTGATCGAAACCGGCCTGACCAGCCCCGCGCACCTGGGCATTCAGGGACGCAGCAACGGCGGGCTGCTGGTCGGCGCGGCCATGACCCAGCGGCCCGAGCTGTTCGCGGCGGCCATACCGCAGGTGGGTGTCATGGACATGCTGCGTTACCACGAGTTCACCATCGGCTGGGCCTGGGCCAGCGATTACGGGCGCAGCGACGACCCCGAAATGTTCAGTACGCTGCACGCTTACTCGCCACTGCACAATCTCAAAGAAGGCGTGCAGTACCCCGCCACGCTGGTCACCACCGGCGACCACGACGACCGCGTGGTGCCCGCCCACTCGTACAAGTTCATGAGTGAACTCCAGCGCGTGCAGCGGGCCAGCCCCGGTCAAAGCCCCAGTCACAGCCCCGGCCACCAGCACAGGCCCACCATCATCCGTATTCAGGTGAACACCGGGCACGGTGCGGGCAAACCCACCGCCCTGCTCATCGAGGAATGGGCCGACGTGTGGAGTTTCCTGGAAAACCACCTGAAGTAGAGCCTGGGGCCGGGAAGATGCTGGGGTTGAGTTTTTCTTGTGGCACCTGCCCCGCCGCGCCGGAAAATGTCATCCTGCTGACAAAACAGGGCCAGCGGTTTCCGGTGTGGCCCGGTCAGGAGGCCCTGCATGACGACACCCTTGAATGCCCAACCCCTCATCGACTGGTTTTTCGAGAACAGCGGCGCCGCGTCCCTGGGCCGCGCCGTGAACCTGGACGCCGCGACGGTGCGGCGCGTGCTGGAGGCGGGTCTGCCGCAGCAACTGCGCGCCCTGCTCAGCGCGGCCGACACCCGCCTGGGCCAGCAGCAACTGCGGGAGGCGCTGCGTTTCATTCCCAGCTTTCCCAGTGTCATGGAAGCCCTGAGCATGGGGGGCGGCGCGCTTGACCTGGAACGCGCCGGCCAGAGCCTGGCGGCCACGCTGCTGCCGGGGCAGCGCACCGGCCTTCCCGACGCGCTGGCCGCGCAGCACGGCCTGGATCAGGGTTCCCTGCGGCGGCTGTTCGACATGACCCTGCCGCTGCTCATCTCGCGCCTGGGCTGGCGCGACGACGCGGCGCTGCGCTTCCTGCCGCTGGTGGGCGAGGCGCCCCGCGCCCCGGCGGCCGTGGCGATTCCCACCAACGCCGCCGTGCTGCCGGCCGTCCGCAGCGCCGAGCAGACCGTCACGTACGGGGGGGCAGCGCGCCGGCGCGGGATGCCGCTGTGGCCGCTGCTGCTGATTCCGCTGCTGCTGCTGGGCGGGTGCTGGCTGCTGCAACCGCAGAACAACCGCACCACCCAGGCCGAAGCGGCCCAGGCCGCCCGGGAATCCCCAGTCACCTCCGAGTTCGCGGTGACCTCTCCCGCACCCGGCGCGAACGTCAGCGCCAACGGGTTCAAGCTGGAAGGCACCGGGCCGGTCGGCGGCACCTACACCCTGCGCCGCGCCGGGCAACAGGTGGGGACGTTCACGGTCGGCAAGGACAACCGCTGGAACGTGGACGTGCTGGACGCCGCCGCTCCTGCCGGGAACGTCATTTATACGTTCAGGGACGCCAGCGGCAGGGACGTGGCCACCCTGAACGTGAACGCCAGCGGCCCCATCGGGAACACGCCCGTCGAGGTGACGGCCCCCGTGGCCGGCGCGGAAGTCGAGGCAGGAGGCTTCAACATCACCGGCACGGGCCAGCCGGGCACTACCTACACTGCCTTCGAGGACGGCACGAACATCGGCACCTTCACCAGCGGCCCGGACGGCACCTGGAGCGTGGACGTGCCTGGCCCTACCTCCGGCCCACACACCTACACCGTGCTCGACGCCAGCGGCAACCGCGTGGCCCGCCTGCCCGTCACGGTGGCCGCCGCCGGCACCAGCGCCGAGTGCACCGACGCCCTGAACATCAGCCTCAGCGACAACGAAACCGTCAGCGCCCCCTTCCGTTTCGGCGGGCGCGGCAGCGGCAAAGGGTACACCGTGACCGTGTGGCGCGGCACCGAACGGATCGGTACGCGCGACGTGACCGTGACTGGCGACTGTACCTGGAGTTATGCCAGCAACCCCGGTGGGCAGGAAGGCGAGCCGTCCACCGTGCGCTACGAAGTGCGCCCCAGCGGGCAGGACACCGCCGCGCCCCCCGCCGGGCAGGTCACCCTGACAGTGTCGGGCAGCGGCACCAACTTCAACGCCCAGGGCGAGTACGTCGCGCCCACCACGAAGTAGCCAGGAAAAAGCAGGGGGAGGCCAGCGCGGTCTCCCCTGTTCCTGTTCGCTGCGCCAGTGGGCGGATGCCTTCGCGCCGCCTCTCTCCCAGAGCATTTGACAAACGAACAGAGTACTTTTTGTCCGAGCGGACTGGCACAGCTCCGCAGGAGAGAATGGAGCGATCTGAGGTGCTCTTCCAGAGAGCGCGTAATTCGTGCTCTAGCCTGAAGGCCTGTGGACACCATCCTTGCGCCAGAAGCCGACCCCGTGCTTGAGGAGTTTCTCAACAACCTCGTTCCAGACGCCAAACTGATCCGCGCCTGGCCCCTGACCGGGGGCGTGTCGGCCACCGTGACGGCGCTGGAGTTCGAGCAGCACGGGCAAAGCAGGCGGGTGGTGGTGCGGTGGTACGGCGAGCGGGATCTGGCGGCCAAGCCGAACATCGCCGCGCAGGAATTCGGGCTGCTGCACTTTCTGCATGGCGCGGGCTTGCCGGTACCGCCGCCCTGGCACCACGCGCCGGGCGTGCTGGTGACTGGGTTCGTTGAGGGCGAGGGCGGCGTGGAAGGCGCGCCAGACCCGCAGCAACTGGCGCACTTTCTGGCCGGGCTGCACGGGCTGGAGGCCGAAGGGCTGGATCTCCGCCCACTGCCGGAGGTGGGGCCACCGCCCACAGAGCCGGATGATTCCCTGGCGGAGACGCACATTCGGGAGGCCCTGGCGCACTGCCACCCCCCTCGGCCGGCAAAACCCGCGCTGCTTCACGGGGATTTCTGGCCGGGAAACACGCTCTGGTACACGGGAAAACTGGCAGCGGTCATCGACTGGGAGGACGCCGCCCTGGGTGACCCGCTGTATGACGTGGGCATCGCGCGGCTGGAACTGCTGTTCTTTCATGGGCAGGAAGTCATGCAGGCGTTCACGGACGAATACGCCCGCCTGACCGGGGCGAAGTTGCTGGCGTTGCCCTCCTGGGATCTGCGCGCGGCCCTGCGTCCGTGCGGGTTCCTGGGCTACTGGGGGCATTCGGCACAGCTCGAAGCGCAGCTGCGCCAGCGGCACGCCTGGTTCGTGGGGCAGGCCACGGCGGCCCTGACCTGACGGCACTGCTTACGGCGCGGCGGCCAGGAGTTCCTGCGCGGCCCGTTCGCCGCTTTCGACGGCGCCGTCCATGTAGTTCATCCAGACGCGAGCGCTTTCGGCGCCGGCCCAGTGAATGCGGCCCACCGGTTCGCGCAGGGCCGGGCCGAAGGCCGTCCAGACGCCGGGCGTGAACAGCGCCCCGTAGCACCCGCCGCTGTAGGGTTCCGCCGTCCAGTCGCGCTGCACGGTTTCCAGGGGTGTCCGGGCTAGCGGCCCGAAGTAGCGCGCCAGGTCTTGCAGGGCCAGATCGCGCCGCGTGTCCTGGGGGATGCCGGCCAGGGCGTGGGCGTCCGCGCCCTCGATGAAGCCCAGCAGCACGCCGGGGCTGCCCTGCGCGGGGCTGTTGTCGAAGGTGACCGTGACCCGCCCCCGGTCGCTGATCACCATGCCGCTGAGGCCCTCGTCGCGCCAGAAAGGCCGGTCGTACACCACCATGAATTTGATCACCGCGCCCATGGGTTGCCGCTGCTGAAGCTGCGTGCGCCGGGGCGGCAGCGGCGGCTCGAAGGGCAGACCGGAGAGCAGGGCGGGCGGCACGGCCACGATCAGGTGCGCGGCGCGGTGTGCCCCACGCGGGGTGTGCACGGTGACCCCCTGCGCGTCCTGCTCGATGCGGGCAGCGGGTTCTTGCAGGCGCACGTCGGGCAGCGCGTCCGCCAGGCGTTGCGAGATGGCCTGGGCTCCGCCCAGCACGCGCTCTTGCAGAGCATGGCCGCGGGTCAGGGTGTGGCCGTTGATGCCGCCCCCGTGCGCGGTGTACGTCAGCGCGTGCAGCAGGCTCATCTCGTGGGGCGCGGCACTGAACACCGCGCCGGCGTACAGGTGCATCAGGGCGCGGGTCTGCGGCGTGCGGGCGTGGCGCGCGATCCAGGTGTGAAAGGTCTGGGCGTCGAGTCTCTCGGCATCCGGCGTGTCCCATGGGGCGTCCAGCGGGACACGGCGGCTCAGCGCCAGGAAGCGGCGTTCCAGCAGGGCGTAATCGAGCAGCACCTGCGGCAGCAACGGTGGAATCAGGCCGCGGTACTTCAGGCGCTGTCCACCGAGAAAAGCCAGGTTGTGGCCCGCGTCGTAGGTGGGAAAGGTCTCCAGGCCCAGCTCGCGGATCAGGGCCATGATGTGCGGCTGGTTGGGGCCGACCCACTGCCCGCCCACATCCACGTTCACGCCGGTGACGGGCAGGCGCAGGCTGTGTGTGCGGCCCCCCACGCGCTCCCGCGCTTCCAGCACGCGCACCTGTATGCCCGCCTGGGTCAGGCGGCGCGCTGCCGTGAGGCCGGCAATGCCGGCCCCCACCACGATCACTTGGGCGTCCATAGGACAGCTTAACGGCCAGGGCACTCCTCCTCGAGCAGAAATGCCGCGTCGTCACGGCAAAAGGCCCGCCTGTCAGCCGTCCAGGGCCGCCAGGGCGCGGGCCAGGATTTCGCGGATCAGCCCGGCTTTGTCATTGTTGTACTGGTACACATACTCGTAATCGCGGTGGGCAATGGTTTTCTTGTGTGCGCCGTAAGCGCTGCGGTCTGCTTCATTTTCGCGGAGCCAGTCGCGCAGAACCTTGTGCCGTCGGGCCTCGGGGCTGCCGAGCGTCCAGACGTGCAGGTTGATGTCGGTGTCCGGCCCTTTGAGCAGGCGGTGCTCGTGCCAGTCGGGTTCGCGGATAGTCAGGCGGTAACCGGCAGCGGTCAGCAGCGGCACATAAGTGTCCTCGTCGGCGGAGTTTTCCACGCTCAGGTCGATGTCGATGATGGGCTTGGCCGCCAGGCCCGGCACGGAGGTCGACCCGACGTGTTCCAGCGCCAGAATCTTCTCGCCGAGCAGTTTCCGGAGGCGTTCCGCTTCGCGCCCGTACAACACAGGCCACTGCGGGTCGTATTCGCGCACCTCGATTTTTCCCGTAAGTTTCGGCATTCCACCCACGAAGGCCGCTTCCACTTCGGCCCGCGTCGGTGGGTGGTCGGTGGGCATCAACTCGTGGCGCGGGGCTTGATCCTGGGGCATGGTGCTGGTCAGTGTTCGCCGGCCCCGGCCAGGTTGTCATCGGCCAAACGCGCTATGGCTTCCGGCAGCCTGATGTTTCAGGCTTGAACCGTGCCGGAAGATGCCCGTGGTGAACTCCTGGACAACCGTTTCGATTATCGCCAGCAGAAAGGCGGGCGCGTGGTCATCACGTGGTACGGGCGGCCCGTGACCACGCTTGCCGGCAAGGACGCGCAGAAGTTCCTGACGCGCCTGATCGGGCTGGATAGTCACGCCGCGCAACTGATGATGGCCCGCGCGACCGGCAATTTCAGGCGCGGGAACGAGAAAGGGCGCTAGAGCATTTGCCAGAAGAGCGAAGTACTTTTGGCCGAGCGAAGCGAGTAAATTTGGACGAGCAGGACGAAGAACGGAATTCGCAGACCTGCGCTAACGAAATTCCGTGACGCGGGTCAGTGGCCCGCCCAGGCCGTCGATGCGGGCAGGCAAGCTGCCGGCGGGAATGGCCAGGCCGGTGCTGGCGTCGTAAGCGGTCAGTCGAATGCTGCCCTGCTCCACATCCAGCACCGTCACCACGCTGCGGGCGGTGCCGGGAAAGCCCACGTAATCGCGCCCGCCGATTCCGCCGCTGCTCAGGACGTTCAGCCCGGCCAGCCGCCCGGGGTAGTAGGCGGCGTGGTGCCCGTGGACGTAGGCGGTGACGTCGCCCTTTTCCATGATCTGGCGCAGGCTGGCGGCGTCACGAATGATTTCGCCGGGTTTGTTCTTTTCGCGGCTAACGCCGGCGAGGGGCAGGTGGCCCAGCACCAGCCGAAAACTTGCCTTGCGGGCGGCAGCTGAGGCGAGCTGGGCGCTTAGCCACTGGCGCTGTGCGGCATTGACGTTGGGGCCACTGGCGTCCAGCACGGCAACAAAAACATTCTGCACAGTGAACGAGTACGTGAAGGGAAACCCACCGCGATCCACATACGGAAGCTCTGGCGCGTGTGCTTTCCAGTAGTTCGCGGCCTGCACGCGATCGGCGGCCAGGCTGGCGTCGTGGTTGCCCAGCGTAAAAGCGAAGGGAATGCCGGCGTTGCGCAGGGGACGGCGCACGTCCCGCTCGAAGGCCTGCCACATGGCCTGCACCTGCGCGGGCTTCAGGCTGGCTTTCTGCCCGGCGATCAGGTCGCCGGCGCTGAGCACCACGTCCGGTTTCCACCCGCCGACGATGCGCGTGACCGCCGAATGCAGCTCCGGTGGGTAGGTCGTGCTGCCGTAAGACCCGTTGAAATCGCTGAGCAGCACCAGCCGCAGGGCCTCTGTACCGGGGGACAGGGTCAGCAGCGTCAGGAGGGAAAGCAGGAGGCGCACGCTCCCCAGTTGAGCACACGTCTGTCAGCGGTCTAGAGCAGTTCTCCGAATTCCGTCATGTGTGGAAGGGCACCCCACATGACTCCATTCTTCGCCCTGCACGTCCAAATTCACTCGCTTCGCTCGGCTAAAAGACCGAAGGCTTTTAGCAAATGCTCTAGAGGGGCAGGGCAAGTGTCAGTGATTCGTCAGAGCATAAATGTAAACTTCAGATCACATAAACTTTGGATTAAATTCTTCTCATCTTTGTTCGCTTCCCCAGGAGGGCACACGATGGATCGCCACACCCCCAACCTCGACCGCACCACCTTCGATCCACGCGACGCCATTCAGGGTGAAGACGGCGAGTGGTACCACCTGCCCACCCTGAAGGCCCTGCACCGCCTGGGCCGCCTGTCCATCGACTCCCCGGCCTATATGATCCTGCTGCACGTTCTGCAACTTGAAGCGCCCCAGCACGTCCGCCTGACCGCCTGAACAGCCTGCCGGCTGTTTCGTTGTCCAGCCGAAAACGCGGCGGCTGACTTCACTTTTTTCTTCACTTCACTCCGCTTGTATGTTGCGGGCGTCAGGGATTAGCCTGACGCCCGCAGCGACGGTTGCTGGGAACGGAGTGGGGTGAACGCCCGTTACTCGCCAGATCAACGAATCTGAAGCGGAGATTGCGTCCCCCACT
>NZ_SMMH01000029.1 GCF_004634215.1 Deinococcus fonticola
ACGCCCTGCTGGCCCAAGTGATTTTGTCCAAGTTGGATCTCTCGGCCCGCTTTGAAGAATTAGAACATCTGCCGTCCAGTCCGCTAAATTTCGGCCTCAAAGCCGCCTAAAACTGCACGAACCATTGTGCGTGTCCTAGGCGCAAAAAACCTGTTTGGTGAGACACTGTACCTGGCGTACCACGGTCATGCTCGATTGGCTCTGGAACGCTATGCCAAAAGGTGGAATTGCGAGAACATGCACCAGGCGATGAAATCCAGAGGATTTCATCTGGAGGATACGAATGTGACCGACCTAGAGCGGATTTCAACACTGTTTGGAGTGCTGTCCCTGGCATTCATGTGGTGCTGCTTGATTGGGGAATTCGAGGAGCAACGCGAACCAGCCAAGCCACTGAAACATGGCTATCCGCCCAAAAGCTTATTCCGCCGAGGATTGGACGCCCTGAGAAAAGCTATCGAGAACCTTGCCTGGGGGAAAAGATCCACTAGGACGAGGTTCAGGCACCTCCTCGCTACTTTTGTACCCTAGAGAGAAAACTTTTATGACGCACGCACGAAATCCGCTTAGGCTGGAGGGCGTGAACCCCACCGGGCCTGACGCATCACGCTCCGCCGGCAAGATCAGCCACGCCATCGGCTTCGACGACGCGCCGTTTGACCGCACCTGGCGCGGCGACGTTCGGATGTTCGGCACGGTGTATGCGCACAGCACGCTGCACGCGGTGCTGAGTGGTCAGGTACGGCGCGACGGGCGCAACAGCACCGACGAACTGACGCGGCTGGTGGGCCAGACCCGGCATCTGCACCTGATTTTCCTCCAGGGCATCGCGCTGGCGGGGTTCAATGTCGTGGACATTCACCGCCTTCACATTCAAACCGGCCTGCCCGTGCTGGTCGTCGCGCGGCGAAAACCCGACCTGAAAAAAATCAGGGCGGCCCTGCTGGAACACGTTCCCGCAGGCGCGCGCAAATGGAAACTCATCGAGCAGGCCGGCGACATGGAGGCGTGCGGGCCGGTGTTCGTTCAGCGGGCTGGCCTGAGCCTGGGTGACGCGCGGGGGGCCTTGCAGACCTTTACCCGGACCGGCACCGTTCCTGAACCACTGCGTACCGCCCACCTGATCGCCAGCGGCGTGACCCGCGGCCACAGCGCCGGACAGCGGGTGTGAACGGGAAAGAGGCGTCCAGGGGGGGTGGAACGCGGTTTTCCATTCCCCAGTGACCCTTGCCGTTTTCTGCCATCATGCGGCCCATGGGTGCTATCGGCAATGATCCGCAGCGGGCGTGGGCTTTCGTGGCCCCGGAGCCACTTCAGGGGCAGGCGGGCGGGCCGCTGTCGGGGTTGACCTTCAGCGTGAAAGACCTGTACGGCGTGCCCGGCTGGCCGCTGCGGGCGAGTACCCGGGCGCCGGTGCCTGAGCCGGGCCAGAGCGTGCTGGTACAGCGCCTGCTGGAACTGGGCGCGGCCGCCGTGGGCAAGACGCACCTTCACGAAATCGCGCTGGGCATCACCGGGCTGAACGGCTTAGGGGGCACGGCCCACCCCTTCCGGCCGGACGCCGTGCCGGGCGGCAGCAGCAGTGGCGCGGCGGTCAGTGTGGCGCTGGGGCAGGTGGATTTCGCGCTGGGCACCGACACGGGCGGCAGCATTCGCGTGCCGGCGGCCTGGTGCGGCGTGGTGGGCTTCAAACCCACCAAGGGCCACCCGGACTGGAGCACCGAGGGCGTGCTGCCCCTTTCGTGGACATGCGACCACGCCGGGCCACTGGCGCGCGACGTGAAAACGGTGGTGCGCGTGCATGAAGCCCTGACCGGCGCGGGCGTGGCCAAGCAGGCCTGGGACGGGGTGCGCGTGGGCCTGTGGCTGCCCGAAGGCTGGACGGACACCACTGTGAAAGAAGCGGTGCTGTCCTTCGCGGGCCGCTTGAGGGGGCTGGGGGCAGACCTCTCCCCCGTTCACCTGCCGGAAATGCTGGACGCCTACTCGCCCATCGTGCTGAACGAGGCGGCGCAGGTTCATGCCGACGCGCTGAAACAGGATGATCCGGGGTTCCTGCCCTTCACGCTCGCGTCGCTCAGGCAGGGCGCGGCGCTGAGTGCCCAGGAGGTTCAGCGGGCCTTCGACTTGCGGGCCGACTACGCCGCCCTGCTGGACGGAATTTTCACGGCATTCGACGTGATTCTGGCGCCCGGCGTGCCCACGCCGCCTCCCCTCCAGGGTCAGGAGGAAGTCGAGCTTGGCGAGGGTATTACGCCGCTGCGCCGGGCTGTGCTGCGCCTGACCACGCCGTTCAGCCTGCTGGGGGCGCCCGTCGTCGCCTACCCGACCGCTGCCCCGTTTGTGGGTGTGCAACTGGTGGGCCGTCACGGCGAGGACGACCGCCTGCTGGGTCTGGCCCTGGGTCTTGAGGAAAGCGGCGCATGAAGCGCCTGCTGCCGCTGCTGGCCCTGAGTGCCTGCCTGAGTGCCTGCGCCCCCAGGCCCCAGCCCGTGCAGGTATGGGAAGGTTCCGGGCGCGTGCTGCTACAGGAGCAGCTCTACCGCCTGACCTTCACTGTGAACGACCAGACGCACGCCCTGCGCGGGCAACTTCAGAACCGCAACAATGGCGTGAACTACCTCGTGGACGGCACCTTTCTGCCGGTGCAGGGCGGCGCGGAAATCACTGCGAAAGCCAGTGCCGGGGACTCCGCAAAACTGAACGCCTCCCTGCTGGGCTTCGGCGTAAGCAACATCACCCCGAAATCCGACGCGCTCCTGACCGGGCGGGTCACGGGGAACACCTTCGACGCCACCCTGACCGTGAACGGCCTGCGCTACAGCGTGGCTTTCACGCGGGTGCAGTAACGCCGGGCGCAATAACGACTGGTGCAGAACCACACCGTCATCAGCCTGATTTCATGAGTGGCCTTTAGGGTGCAAGTATGCCCGCCGACAAGTTGCTCTATAGCCTGCTGCCCGTCCTGGCCCTGCCCGCCCTGCTGGGCAGTTGCGCCATCGGGGCGTACTTCTCGCCCGTCACGGCCTTCGAGCGCAGCGTGAACGGCATGTACGAGGGCGAGGGAAACGGCATCACAGGCCGCGTGCCCTACCGCCTGACGCTGACCGTGCAGGAGCAGGCGCAGCGGGCCAATGCCGTTCTGGTGAATCTGGAAAGCCGCAAAACCTACACCGGCAGCGGCAAGTTCACGCGCACCACCACGGGCGGGCAACTCGACCTGAACTTCTTCGAGGACGGCAACAAATTTCGCGCCGCCATCCACGCCGACCTGACCCCGGAAACCATCAGCGGGCAACTGCGCACCGTCCTGCTGGGCCGCGAACTCCTGCCGTACAACATCACTTTCAAGAAAGTCTCCAGCGGGCCGTAAAAGGCGGAGTCCTCAAGCCAGAAAAAGACAGCCCAGCCAGATTCTTTCCACAATCCACCGGCCAGGCACCCACCCCCGTTTACCAGCCCGCGCGCGCGTACGCCTGCGGCAGTTCGGGCCTGAGGCCCAGTTCGCGGGCGGCGCGCTGCGTCCAGTGGGGGTCGCGCAGGAAAGGGCGCGCCAGGGCGATCAGGTCGGCGTCGCCGGCTTGCAGGATGCCTTCGGCCTGCTGGGGCGTGTCGATCATGCCGACAGTCATGACCTGCAGGTCAGGCACTTCGCGCTTGATATGCGCGGCGAAAGGCGTCTGGTACAGCGGGCCGGGCGTAATCTGCTGCGCGGGCGTGAGGCCGCCGGTGCTGACATCCAGCACGTCGACGCCCTCGTAACGCAGCAGGCGGGCCAGTTCGGTGGTCTGCGCGATGTCCCAGCCGCCCTCGGCCCAGTCGGTGGCACTGACGCGCACGAAGATGGGCAGGTGCCCCGGCCACGCGGCGTACACGGCCCGCACGACTTCCAGGGTCAGGCGCACGCGGTTCTCGAAACTGCCGCCGTACTCGTCGGTGCGGGTGTTGGCAAGCGGCGACATGAACTGGTGCAGCAGGTAACCGTGCGCGGCGTGAATTTCCACCGCGTCGAAACCTGCCATCTGGGCGCGGCGGGCAGCGTCCGCGAAGGCTTTCACGACGCCCTGAATGTCCTCGACGGACAGGATGCGCGGCGAACCCAGCAGTTCGTGGTAGGCGTTGCCGTCTGGGCCGACCACGATCCAGCCGCCCTCGGCCTCCGGCACCCAGCCCCGGCCGCGTCCGGGCGCGTAGGTGCTGGCCTTGCGTCCGGCATGCGCCAGTTGAATACCGATTTTCCCGCCGTGCTGGTGCACGAAATCCGTGACGTGGCCCAGTTGCAGCATCTGAGCGTCGTTCCAGAGGCCCAGGTCTTCGGGGCTGATGCGCCCTTGCGGCGTCACGGCCGTGGCCTCGGTGAAG
The DNA here is from genome assembly GCF_004634215.1 of Deinococcus fonticola. Classification (NCBI taxonomy): domain Bacteria; kingdom Thermotogati; phylum Deinococcota; class Deinococci; order Deinococcales; family Deinococcaceae; genus Deinococcus; species Deinococcus fonticola. The sequence goes on from NZ_SMMH01000029.1 coordinate 4,363, forward strand.
ATCAGGCCCGCGCCGCCCAGCGCGTACTGCCCGTAGTGAACCAGGTGGAACTCGTGCGCCGCGCCGTCTGCTCTGGCGGAATACATGCACATGGGCGACACCACCACGCGGTTGGGCAGGGTCAGGTCCTTCAATCTGAGCGGCTCGAAAAGCAGCGGCACGGAAGCTTCGGTCATGCCCTCAATCTATGGTCGCCGGGCCAGGTCAGCCAGTTCAGGCAGGTTTTCCAACCGTTCATGGGGCAACATGATGGGGTGCACATCCAGACCGATTTGACAGGCATCACGCCGGACATGCTTTCAGGCTTCTTCGAGTTCTGGCCCAACCCGCCCAGTACCGACACGTTCCTGCGTCTCCTTCAGGGTTCCTCGCATGTGGCGCTGGCGGTCGAGGAAGGTCAGGTGGTGGGCTTCGTGAATGCCCTCAGTGACGGCGTGCTCAGCGCTTATATTCCCCTGCTGGAAGTCCGCCGCGAGTGGCGTGGGCGCGGCATTGCCAGCCAGCTTATCCAGTCGCTTCTGGCGCAACTGGACGGCCTGTACATGATCGACACCGCCTGCGACGACGACCTGGTGCCGTTCTACCAGCGTTTCGGCATGGGGCGCGGCAACGCCATGATCCTGCGAAACTACGAGCGCCAGAACGGTTCAGCGCCGCAACCGTGACCAGGCCGCGTGGCGCTGCCGGGCGAAATCACCCGCCTGCCGCCAGAAGGCCTGTTCCAGCGCCGCCAGTTCAGGCGCTGGCGGCACCCCCAGCCGGGCCGTGAGCGAGTCTCCAGCCCCCTCGCCGTGAGGAAACACCGCCCTGAACAACCTGGAGTACAGCCGCGTCAGGATCTGGAGTTCCCGGACGTTCTGAACGAAGACCCACGGCCCGCGCTCGTCCAGCAGAGCCAGGAACCCGGCCCACTCCGAATCGAGCAGGGCGGCGGGAATGTCCCGCCCCGCCATCTCCGGCGCCAGCCAGGGGCGAACGCGCCGCAGGTCGTCGGCGAAGTGCAGCTCCCGCCCGAACTCGGCGCCCGTGCGCCGCGCCGCCGCAGGCGAATCCACATCCCTCAACTCTGCCAGCATGGGCAGGGCGGGAGGCAGGCTCATCTGTCGCTTGAACATCGGGTCTGGGGCCTTCAACTGCTGGCGCTGGTGTAACTGCCGACCGCCTTGCGCCAGAAGAGGCGGGTGCCGATGAACAGGGCAGCGGCAATCAGCGGCGAGGCGATGGCCAGCACAGGGGTAAGCTGCCCGGTCATGGCCTGCGCCGGGACACTGGTAATCAGCGCCACGGGAACGATGAACGTGAGCAGGAAACGGATGGGAACAGGAAAAGCGGTGACGGGGAAGCGGGCCGCGCCGAAAATCCCGTTAAAAAGTTCCGAGGCGTTCTGCGTTTTCACGAACCAGAAGGCCGTGGTGGAAAGGCCCAGCCAGATGCAGTACACGATGACAAGGGACGACAGGTACAGCACGGCGGCCACCAGGACGCCCATGGCGGAGATGGTGAGGCCCGACGCGGCGTAGATGATGAGACCCAGCCCAATCAGCAGATCCGGGATGCGCAGGATGTTCAGGTAACGCGTGGACACGTTGAATTGCGCGTCGATGGGCTTCAGGAGCGTGAAATCCATGTTGCCGGTGCGCACCGCCTCGGCAATGCGGCTCATGTTCGGCTGCACCACCACGCTGATGAAGCCCTCAGTCAGCATGAAAAACCCCGTGACCAGCAATGCTTCCCGAAACGTCCACCCGCCCACCGTCTGGGTGCCCGGTTGAAAGAACAGCACCGAAATGCCCAGCAGCGCCACGCCCACCTCGCCCAGGCTGGCCAGCACTGCCCCCACGAAATTCGCGCGGTACTCCATCTGCGCGGCAACCGTCGCCCCGATGAAAATACGCATGAGCCGCAGGTAACGGGTCATGCCTGCCCCCGGCGCTGGTCGTGGCTTGTGGAACGCTGGCTGGGGATGAAATTAATCCGTGACACACGCCCTTTCACGCGCCCACCGCCCCGTATTTCTTCAGTCCGGTGCGCCACACCAGGAGGCGCAGGGCGGCGAAGATGACCAGCCAGGCCAGCAGGACAAGGACGCCGCGGGTGGCCTGCTCCAGGGTGGCTTTTCCGGCCAGGAGCTGGGCGGGGAGGCCCAGCATGTAAGGAAAGGGCGTCCATACGGCTATGTTCTGTACCCAGACCGGGTAGAAAGACAGGGGCGCGAACATGCCGCCGAGCGCGGCGTAGGCGAGCCACAGCAGCTCATGAAAGGCATTGCTGCTTTCGGTCCAGAAGGCCAGCAGGCCCACGGTGTACTCCCACAGGAAGCGGGCGGTAAAGCCCAAAAAAGCGAGGGCGAACACGGCAGGGTAGACGCGCCAGTCGCTGGTAAAGCGTGCGCCGGACAGCCACGCGAACACCGTCACCAGGCCCAACATGGGAAGCAGGCGGAACAGGCGCTCAGAGAGGTGGCCCAGGTAGTGAATCCAGAAGGGGTCGAGGGGCCGCATGAGCTTGGGGGAAAGTTGCCCCTGCCGGATATCGAAATCCAGTTCGTAGGTGACCCACACGACAATAAGTTGCGACACGAACCAGGTAGAGAGGAAGTAACTGGCGAATTCGGCGGGGCTGTACCCGTTGACCTGCCCGCCGGGGCTGCCCTCGGCCTGGGCCATCCAGACCAGCATCATGATCAGCGACAGCGTGCCGGACAGCATCCAGATGATGACCTCGGCGCGGTACTCGACCATCTGCGCGAACTGCGTGGCAAAAATAACGCGGATTTTCCGGATGGTGTGGCTCATACCGTGACCTCCTCGCGCCGGGTATGCTTGCCAAACAGTTCCGCCATGATGGCCTCGATGGGCGGGTCTTCCACGGTCAGGTCGGCCACGTCCAGATCGGCCAGGAGGCGGGCGGCACGGGCGCTGACTTCGCTGCGCGCAATGGCGAGTTCCACGCTGAGGCCGTCGTTGCTGACGACCTGCCCGTACTGGCTCAGGCGGGCATTCTCGGCGGGGTGCCGGAGCTGGAGTTTCACAGTTTTGCCCCCGGAACCCTGCTCGGCGAGGTGGGCCAGGTCACCGTCGAACACCAGTTCGCCCTTGTCGATCACCAGAATGCGTTTGGCGAGGGCGGTCACGTCCGCCATGTAGTGACTGGTCAGGATCACGGTGGCATCGTAGCGGCGGTTGTACTCGCGCACGAACTCACGCACGGCTTCCTGCATGTTCACGTCCAGGCCGATGGTGGGTTCGTCCAGAAACAGGATTTTCGGGCGGTGCAGCAGCGCGGCGGCCAGTTCGCACTTCATCCGCTCGCCCAGGGACAGTTTGCGCACCTGTTTCTTCAGGATGCCGCCCAGGTCGAGGACTTCGGTGAACTCGCGCATGGTGGCGTGGTACTGCTCATCCGGAATTTCGTAGATGGCCTGGTTGACCAGGAAACTGTCGAGGGCGGGCAAGTCCCAGATGAGTTGCTGCTTCTGCCCCATGACCAGGGTGATCTGTTTCAGGAAGGCCGTTTCGCGCCTGCGCGGCTCGAACCCGCCGATGGTGGCCTGCCCGCCGGACGGGTGCAGCAGCCCGGACAGCATTTTCAGGGTGGTGGTCTTCCCTGCCCCGTTCGGCCCCAGGAAACCCACCACTTCGCCGGGCGCCAGGTCGAAGGTCACGCCTTTCACGGCGTCCACGTAGTGCGTCTTGCGCTTCACGAACGAGCGGAGGCTGCCCAGCAGGCCGGGGTCTTTCTCATGAACGGCGTACTGTTTCCTGAGATCGCGCACCTGCACCGACGCCGGGTTGAGGTTGGTCATAAGTGGCCTCAGATTACGTCATGGACGGATTTTAATGAAGGCGCTAGGCCAGTCGGCGTAGTGTGTGGCCATGCATGACGCTGAACTTCTGGTGCGCCACATGCTGACTGATCTGAAGCTCACGCTGCCGGACGATTTCGAATGGTCAGTCAGTCAGGACGCACACATGGTCTACACGACGTTCAGAAGCGGAAAGTTGCGCAGCACTTCCGGGATTCCCCTGCTGAACTCCTCACGCTGTGAGGTGGCCGAGAGGGTTGTGAGCAACGTGCAGGACTTCATGGCGGACACCTACTCGGTGTGGTGGCCCCAGCTGGCTGAACAGCGCTTGCAGTACGAAATCGACTGCCTGGACGACCGCCCGCGCCTGATCTTCAGGCTGTAACGACAAGTGTCAGGGTTTTTCCCACTCGACGACCCGGCGGCCCCGGCGGTAACTGTAGAACTGCCCCAGCAGCAGGAACACGTTCATGATGGCGGCCGACAGCACGCGTTCGCAGATGCCGTAAAACTTGCCGAGCGGCGAGTGCAGGTCGGTCGGCGACAGGAAAATAACGGCCCACAGAGTCGCCAGCACCACCAGGGACGTGATGTTGATGTTGTAGACGTGCTCGCGGTAGAAGCCCTGCCACAGCCGGTGCCGGGCCGGCGTGACGCGCCCGGTGGTCAGGTCGGTGCGTTCGCCGTGTACGTCCAGCAGTACGAAGCAGCGCGTGTGCGGCGTGATCCTGCACGTCCAGCAGGCGGTGAATAAACCACTCGCTGGTGCTCTGAATGTCGGTCAGGAAACGGCCGAAAATGCGCACCGTCACTTCACTGGTGGCCGGATCCAGGCTGATCAGGCACTCGTTCGGGGCGGGCCTGTCCACGTCCTCCAGCAGCAGCACCTGCCCGGCCAGCGCCTTCTGTCTGGCCTCCGGGTTGAGGCGCGCCATCACCTGCTCCATGCGCGGCGTGAATGCGCCTGCCACGTCCCGCACCGGCAGGAAAGTCCAGGTGGGCAGCAGGGCGCGCCAGAACGCCTCACGGCCCACCACACTGAGGTCACGGGCATGGACGGTCGTGATGGAACGCAGAAAACTGGGCAGCAGGACAGACTGGACGGACGACGCGGTCATTTCACTTCAAGGTACGTCAGGCCGATCAGGCGGGTGACGGGTTGTTTCGACGTTGACGACATATTCAAGCGACCCTGCCGCGCGTCTCTCTGGAGCAATCAGGCCTCCAGGCGGAAGATGAGCGCGTTTGCCTGGGCCATCGCTGTTGGGTTTCCGCTTGATGTTCCAGATGAAGTTCAGCCACTTCAGAAACTCAATACGGGTGGCGCGCCCGAAGGCGCAAGATCATCGGAGAGAGCACTCCACCATCGGAACGCTTTTTCTTCCTTCTCCCGCTGCTCAACCCTTCACTGTCAGGCCTTTACGGGGAACCGCACCCTTATGACATCAAAAAAGACCCGGCATGAACCGGGTCTGGCAGGAAAAAGGCTTTACAGCACGTCGTCGCGGATGCAGGCCTTGTAATGATCCGGGCCGACCTGACGCAGTTCCGGTACGGTGGTGGCGCACTCGGCAATAGCGTAGCGGCAACGCGTGCGGAACACGCATCCACTGGGCGGGTTGATGGGGCTGGGAATGTCCCCTTCCAGAATGATGCGCTGGCGCTTCACAGTGGGGTCCGGCACGGGCGCGGCGGAGAGCAGCGCCTCGGTGTACGGGTGCTTGGGGTTGCGGTTCAGTTCACGGCTGGGCGCCACTTCCATGATGCGGCCCAGATACATCACGATCATGCGGTCACAGATGTACTCCACGACGTGCAGGTCGTGCGCAATGAACAGCACGGTCAGGCCCAGTTCTTCCTGCAAGTCCTGAATCAGGTTCACGACCTGCGCCTGAATGGACACGTCCAGCGCCGAGACCGGCTCGTCGGCGACGATGAAGCTCGGGTCGACCGCCAGGGCACGCGCAATCCCGATACGCTGGCGCTGCCCGCCCGAAAACTCGTGCGGGTAACGGCCCATGTGCTCGGGGCGCAGGCCCACACGCTGAAGCAGTTCGGCGATGCGGTCGATGCGGCCCTTGCCGGGGTGCAGGTTGTGAATCTGCATGGCCTCGCCGATGATGTCGGTCACGGTCATGCGCGGGTTGAGGCTGGCGAAAGGATCCTGGAAGATGATCTGCATTTCGCGGCGGTAATCGCGCATCTGCCCTTTCGACAGTTTGGTGATGTCGGTGCCGTTGAAGACCACCTGTCCGCCTGTCGGTTCGATCAGGCGCAGAATGGCGCGCCCGGCGGTGGTTTTCCCGGAGCCGGATTCGCCGACCAGACCCACCACTTCACCGCGTCGGATATTGAAGCTGATGTCGTTGACGGCCTTGACGTTCCCGACCACGCGCGACAGCAGCCCACCGCGGATGGGGAAGAACTTTTCCAGATTCTTGACGTCCAGCAGCACTTCACCGCTGGCGGCCATGGCGCTGCGGTCGCGCGCCACCGATTGAGTTGCTGCCGTCATGCCCGTACCTCTTCCTCTTGAACCTGAGTGAACTCCTGCCAGCGAATGCAGCGTGACATGTGGCCGTGGCCGGTGTCTTCCAGCGGGGGAACGGCGTCATTGCACTGGGGAATCGCAAACTTGCAGCGCGGCTCGAAGGCGCAGCCGGGCGGCAGGCTCAGGGGGTTGGGCACGTTGCCGGGGATGGCTTCCAGGCGCGGCTTGGGCTGGCCGGGCACGTGCTCGTAATCGCTGGGCCGCGGAATGCTGTTGAGCAGGCCCATGGTGTACGGGTGGCGCGGGGCCTTGAAGATCGGCACCACGTCCCCTTCCTCGACCACACGCCCGCCGTACATGACCACCACGCGGTCGGCCATCTCCGCCACCACGCCCAGGTTGTGCGTGATGAACAGGATGCTCATGCCGATGTCGGTCTGCAATTTGCGCATCAGGTCAAGAATCTGCGCCTGAATGGTCACGTCCAGCGCCGTGGTGGGCTCGTCGGCGATCAGCAGGGCCGGGTTGCACGAGAGGGCCATGGCGATCATGACGCGCTGGCGCATCCCCCCGGACATCTGGTGCGGGAACTCGTGCACACGCTTCTCGGGGGCAGGAATGCCCACGAAACGCAGCATGTTGGTGGCGACTTCCATGGCTTCCTTCTTGTTCTTACCCTGGTGCAGCATCACCGCCTCGGCGATCTGATCGCCCACCGTGTACACCGGGTTGAGGCTGGTCATGGGTTCCTGGAAGATCATGGCGATGTCGTTGCCACGAATCTTGCGCATGTCGGCTTCGGTCAGTTTCGTGATGTCGCGCTGCACGTTGTCACTGCCCGTGAACAGAATCTCGCCTTCCACGATCTTGCCGGGCGGCATAGGAATCAGGCGCATGACCGACAGGCTCGTCACGCTCTTGCCGGAGCCGGACTCGCCCACCACGGCCAGCGTCTCGCCCTTGTTGATGTGGAAGGTCACGCCGTCCACGCTTTTTACCACGCCGTCATCCGTATAGAAATACGTTTTAAGGTTATTGACGGCCAGAATCACTTCACCCTGATGGGTCATTTATTCCCCCTGTCATGCATGCTCATCATCATACAGTCCCCGAACAATTATTTGCGTTTGCGTGGGTCGAAGGCGTCCCGCAGCCCGTCCCCGACCAGCTGCCAGCACATCACCGTGAACACGATGAAGAAGCCCGGAATCAGCACCCACGGGCGGCTGGTAAATGAGGAGAACCCCCCTTCCTGCGCCTTGTTCAGCAGACTGCCCCAGCTGGCGTAAGGTTCCACTGCACCGATGCCCAGAAAGCTCAGGCCAGATTCTGTGAGAATGCTGCCAGGAATGGCGATACTGAGGTTCACGATAAAGAGCGTGGTCATGCTGGGCAGCATGTGCTGAAACATGATGCGGGGCGTACTGGCGCCCAGGGCGTTGGCGGCCATCACGTAGTCCTGTTCACGCACGGACAGCAGTTGTGCGCGCACCAGCCGCGCCACCCCACCCCAGTTGATGAAGGCGAGCACGCCCAGCACGATGTATAGACGCAGCAGTGGGTTCACGTTGGCCGGGAAAATAGACACCAGCATGATGATCAGAAAGAGGTCCGGAATGGACGCCAGCACCTCGACGATACGCATGATCAGGTTGTCCACCCAGCCGCCGAAGTAAGCGGCCAGCGAACCCATGACCGCGCCGATCAGGTAGGAGATGAACACCGCCGCGATCCCGATGGTCAGGCTGATCTGCGCCGCGTACATGATGCGGGTGTACAGGTCACGACCCAGGTTGTCGGCCCCCAGCAGATACACCTTGCAGTCAGATCTGCCGGTGCCAAAGAGGTGCGTCGACATAGGAATGACGCCCAGCAGCTTGTAACTGTCACCCCGCGCAAAGAAGTTTACCGGGCACTTCTCCGGGGTGGCGACGTATTTGTTCTCGAAGGTGGTCATGTCGAGCTGCTGGGTGTACTTGTACACGAAAGGCCCTTTGATCTCCCCGGCGGGATCGCGCCAGTGGATGGCGGTGGGCGGGTGGTAGGGAGTCAGCGTTTCGGTGGAGTAGTTGTTCAGGCTGTCCTGCGCCAGAAAGGGCGCGAACAGGGCCATGAAGTACAGCAGGGCCAGTCCCAGCAGGCCAGTGCGGGCCAGTGGGTTTTTGCTGAACTGCCTCCAGGCGACCTGCCACTGCGTCTGGGCTTTGGGGGTAACGCCCTGTTTTTGAGTCGTTGCAACAGTCATGTGAGCCTCAGTGATAGGAGATACGCGGGTCGACCACGGCCAGAAGAATGTCGCTGATGGCGTTGCCGATCACCAGCAGAAACAGCGTGATCATGGTAAAACCGGCGATCAGGTACAGATCCTGCGTCCCGATGGCGTTCAGCAGCATGGGCGTAATGCCGGGGTAGGCGAACACCACTTCAACGAAACCAGCGCCGCTGATCAGGCCGGGCAGCAGACCGCCCAGCGTACCGATAAACGGAATGATGGCGTTACGCAGGGTGTGCTTGTAGATCACCGAGCGTTCGCTCAGGCCCTTGCTGCGGGCGGTGCGGACGTAGTCGGAGTTCAGGGTGTCCAGCATCAGGCCGCGCAGACCGCGCGTGAATCCCGCCAGGCTGATCAGGGTCAGCACCGTGGCCGGCAACAGCATGTGCGAGAGGTAATCCCAGAATTTGCCCAGCACGCTCAGAGAGGCGTGATTGTCGCTGACCATACCGTTGAGGGGAATGTCCCAGCCGGTCTTGAAGCGCAGTTGCAGCGCGAAGAAAATGACGATCAGGGCCAGGAAGAAGGTCGGGAAGCCCAGCAGGAAGTACAGCAGCACGCTGAAGAAACGGTCGCCGAAGGAATACTGGCGCACGGCTCCGTACACGCCCAGGGCAATCGCCAGCGGGTAGAACATGCCGATGTTCAGCAGCACCAGCCACAGCGAATTGAGAATGCGCGGCAGCGCGATCCCCAGCACCGGTTGCTCGTAAGCGAAGGACTGGCCGAAGTTGCCGGTGACCATATTCTTCAACCAGATCAGGTACTGCTGCCAGACGGGCTTGTCCAGGCCGAACTGCTGGGTCAGAATGCGGATCTTCTCCTCACCGCCGGAGGGACTGAGTTTCAGTGGCGTCAGGAAGTCGCCGGGGGCCATCTGAATAATGAAGAACACCAGGGCGCTGGAGAGCAGCAGCACCGGAATGCTGGCGATGATGCGCCGAAAAATGAATGGAAACATGACTGGAACTCCCTACCACGGAAAAGGGAGAGAAGACGAGTGGCTCGGCCTTCCCTCCCAGAACATGAACGTTTACAAGTAAGTCAGGTGTGACCCGTTATTTGATGTAGGTCTGGATGAAGTTGCGGCTGCCGTAGTAGGCGTCCCACAGGTTCCTCGGCATTTCACCGCCCAGGCGACTGTTGAAGGTCACGTGGTAGTTGGTGGCGGCCAGGTACACGACGGGTTGCAGCGCGGCTTCGGCGTCCAGCAGTTTCTTACCGATGGCGATGCGTTTGTTCATGTCGACTTCCTGATCGCCCTGGTAGAACAGTTTGGTCATGAGCTGTTCCTGGGGGGTCAGGCACTTGCCGTTGGTGGGGTTGTTGTAGCTGTGCAGTGCGCCGCCGCAAGGCACCACGTTGTCACCGAAGGGCCAGATGTTGTCGCCGCCGGACAGTCCCAGCAGGATGGCGTCAAACTTGCGGTTCTCGCCTTTCTCGTACAGCATGTCGACCAGGTTGTTGAAGTTGATCGGCACGAAGTTGACCTTGACACCGGCTTTCTTCGCGTCGTCCGCGAAGATGCGGCCCAGTTGCTCGCGCACGGTGTTGCCGCTGTTGGTGTTCAGCGTGAATTCCAGGACTTTGCCCTTGCTGTCGACCAGGTAGCCTTCGCTGTTCTTCTTGGTGTAACCCATTTCGGCCAGCAGCTTACGGGCGGCGTCCAGGTCGTACTTGTACTTGGGCGCGGAGTCCGAGATCCAGGACTTGAACACGGGGTAGACGCTGTAGTACACCTCGCTGCCCAGGCCGCCCAGCGCCAGTTGAATCATGGCCTGACGGTTGGCGATGTGGCTCATGGCGCGGCGGAAACGCACGTCACGGAACAGCTTCTGCTTGGCGGGGTCACCGCTCTTGTTCCAGTTGAAGGTAATCCAGGAGCTGGTGGACTGTGGCCCCACGTTGGGGAACAGTTCGGCTTTCAGGCTGCCCGCGTCGATGGCTTTCTTGATCTGGGCCAGGTCGTCGGCGCCGCGAGCAGCGTAGACGTCCAGCTGTCCGGCCAGGTAGGCGGCCAGCGCAGCGTTCTGGTTTTCCAGCACACGGAAGGAGATCTTGTCCAGGTAAGGCACGGGCTTGCCGGCGGCGTCCACGTTCCACTCACCGAAGCGCTCGTTGCGCTTAACAACTGCACGCTGACCGGCCTGGTAGGAGTCCAGGGTGTAAGCGCCAGGCACGACGATCTGGCTGGCCGGGGTGCTCAGGCCCCACATCTTGGTCACGGCAGCCGCGCCGCCTTCACGGTAAGCCTTGCCGAACACGTGGTCGGGCCAGGGGGTGTAGCTCATTCTCACGTAAGCGGTGGCGCTGGGGCTGGGGAAGTCGAACTGCAGGGTGTAGTTGTCGAGCTTCTTGACCATGATGGGTTTTTCGGCGACAAAGAAGCTGTCGCGGCTGTTGCTGCCCACTTTGTCGTCTTTGTGCAGGGTCGCGGTGGTCACCCAGTCGTCGGCCGTGATGGCCTGACCGTCGCTGAACTTCATGCCCTGGCGGATTTTCACGACGAAACGCTTGCCACCGTTGCTGACGACAGGCATGGATTCAGCCATGTTCGGAATGAATTTGTCGTTGGTGGGGTCCTGGGTAAAGAGGCCCGTACCGGCCGCAAACCAGGTGGTGGGCAGGCTGCCCGATTCCTTGCTGGTGAAGGGGTTCAGGGTTTTGAAGTCGGAGAGCGTCCAGTTGCGCAGTTCACCGCCGCGCTTGGCGCTGGCCGCCGGGTCAGCACTCCAGGCCTGCGGGTAGACAAAGGGAGCAGCCAGCGAGGTGCTGGCCATCAGGGCAAAAGCAAGGGCGAAAGCTTTCTTCATTTCATTCCTCCTGAGGATTCTGGAAAAGAACGTGTTAGACGAAACTTGGTCTACACGTGGGTTGGGTTGAGGTGAGTTTCCAGCGCGGTCAATATACGAATTGGCTTAGTCAAGGTCAAGTATTCGTCAGTCATTTCCATTACACTTGTCTCTTGACTGACAAGTGCGTGAATGGAGCACCCGCTTCTGGAGCAGACCAAAAGCTTGCACTTCAACGTCTGTTGTAAACACAAGACCGGATTGCTCATGAAAGGAGGCAGCAAGTGCCATGCACTGACGCCTCCTGCCCCTATTGCGCTCGCCCGTGTCGTTTCCGCCTTCAGAATTTACTTCGAAATGAAGTCGATCAACAGCGCCAGCAGCATGAAAAAGCCCCCCAGTACGCTGCTGATGCGCACCAGTCCGCCTTCTACACCGCGCCCGCCGAGCAGCGAGCCGCCGGAGGCCATGCTGGCACTCAGGCCTGCCTGTTTAGGAACTTGCAGCAGCACGAAGAACACCAGCCCCACACACACCAGAGCGAACAGCACCAGAAACAGATTCAGAATTGCAGTCATCGATTATCCTTGCAAAGGCCGCCAGACGCGGCTTTGACTTCATGAAGTGACGGAGTCCGAGCGACCCACAGACGCCCAGTATATCCGGAGAGACAGGGGATCTGGAGGCCTGGCAGCCCCCTTCAGGAACTGGAGGTGTCCTTTTTACGGCGGCGCTGGGCAGGCGGGGGCGGCGCACCCCACTGCGCGAGTTGCTCGGCATGCACACCCAGGTTCAACAGGGTGGCGCTGTCGGCGGGTTCCAGAGGGGCCGTGTTCAGCAAGTCAGGGCGGCGTTCCAGCGTGCGGCGCAGCGCCTCTCCCCTGCGCCACTGCCGGATGGCCGCGTGATTTCCGGAAGTCAGCACGGTGGGCACCGCTTGCCCCTGCCACTCCAGCGGGCGGGTGTATTCCGGGTAATCCAGCAGCCCGCTGGAGAAGGAATCGGCCTGATGCGATTCCTCGTCGCCCAGCACGCCGGGACGCAAGCGCGACACCGCCTCCAGCACGCAGGCCGCCGCGGCCTCGCCGCCCATCATCACGAAATCCCCGATGCTCAGTTCGCGCGTGACCAGGTTCTCGACCCGCGCGTCAAACCCCTCGTAACGGCCACACAGGAAAACCATGTGCGACTTCTGCGCGAGTTCCTCGGCCACGCGCTGATCGAAGCGCTGCCCGGCAGGGGTGAAGAGAATGACCTCGTCGGCGGGCGGCAGGCTGTGCAGGGCGCGCTGGGCCACGTCCACCCGGATCACCATGCCGGCCCCGCCCCCGTAAGGCGTGTCGTCCACCTTCAGGTGTTTGTTTTCTGCGAAATCGCGCATGTTCACGAGGTTTACGTCGATCAACCCGCGTCCGCAGGCCTTGCCGATGAGGGCCTCACGCGCGAACGGTTCCAGCAACTCCGGGAAAAGAGTCAGGAAGGAGAAAACCAGCGGGGTCATGTCAGCGGTCACTCTCACCGTCGTCCTCGCCTAGCAGGCCTTCCGGGGCGTCATCGGTCAGGCGCACCAGGGTGGGTTTTCCACCCGCTTGTTCAATGACCACGTAAGGCGCTTGCAACGGCACGAAGGACTGCCTGGCCGCGTCCCGCACGACCAGCAGATCCTGATATCCGGCGTCCTCCACTTCCTCTACTGTGCCAAGCGTGCGGCCCGTACTGTCCAGCACCGGCAGGCCACGCAGCTCATGGTAGTAGTAATGGCCTTCCTCCAGCGGCGGCAATTCGCTGTCGGCCGCGTACACCTTCAGGCCCCGCAGTTCCTGGGCAGCCTCGCGGGTGGAGACGCCGATCAGGTGCAGCACCAGGCCGGGCGCGAGTGGCTCGGTCTTGCGCAGCCGCAACCAGCCTTTGCCCTCCACGAACACGCGCCTGAGGGCCGTGACCTGTGCCGGATCGCCCAGCAGGTACAGTTTGACGCCGCCCTGCACGCCGTGCGGGCCGAGCAGGTGGCCCAGGCGCGTGGTGTCGGCGGGCTGGCCCTCCCCCGTCATGCCTTACGCGGGGCGTCCAGATCGACGTTCATGCGCTCGCGCGGATCGGTGGCGCTGCGCACGAGCGTGCGAATGGCCTGGATGACGCGGCCTTGCCGTCCGATCAGGCGACCTTCCTCGCCCGGCCCGACGCGCACCACCACGACGTTGCCGCGCTTGCTGGCACGCACCAGGGACGGCTGATCGACGACGCACTGCGCCAGAAACAGGGTGAGGTCAACGGGATCGTTTTTCATGCCGGGCAGTCTAGGGCATTGGACAAAAGAACGAAGTGCTTTCTGGTTGAGTGGACTGGCATAGCTTCAGAGAGCAAGTGAATTGAGATGAACACGACACAGAATGGAGCCATGTAGGGCACCCTTCCACACCTGACAGAATTCGGAGAATGGCGCCAATTGCAACCCCACCGGGTGCGCCGCCTTTGCCACTGGGCCGCGGCGCCCTGGGCGGGCACAGACGGCCTCGACCATCTGGCGTATCGTTTTTGACCGCCCGGCCCCCTACACTGCTGGGATGAAACTCGTGCAGATCAGCGTAATGCGTAGGCCCCGGCGACCCTGAACCGACTGGGCGGGGCCGCGCGGGGCGTACCTGAAGGGGTGCGCCCCCGCTGCTTTGTCCCAGGATTTTGCTCCAGGGGTTGGCTCGGGGCTTTCGGGGAAGGCTTTTTCCTTTATTCTGGGGAGGTTGTCCGGCGGGCCTCCCATCAGGGCCAGCGGCCGGAAGGGAGCAGACATGGCACAGCAGAACGATTTTTTCATCACGACCGCGATCGATTACCTGACCGGCCCGCCACACGTGGGGCACGTCTACGAAAAGATCCTGACCGACGCTATTGCGCGCTATATGCGCCTGGCGGGCAGGAACGTGCATTTTCTGACCGGCACTGACGAACACGGCGAGCGCATCGTGAAACTCGCGGCGCAGGCGGGCGTGACTCCGCAGGCCTTCGCGGACAACCTCAGCAACAACGCCTTCCGGGGCCTGTGGGACCGGCTGGGCCTGAGTTATGACGATTTCATCCGCACCACCGAGGGGCGGCACAAGCGCTACGTGCAGGAGGTGCTCCAGCGGGTGTACGACGCGGGCGACATCTACTTCGCGGAGTACGAGGGCCTCTACTCGCTGGGCGCCGAACGCTACGTGACCGAGAAAGAGCTGGTGGAAGGGCCGGACGGCGTGCGGCGTTACCCCGGCGACAAGGATCCGCCGGAAATGCGGCGTGAAGCGAACTACTTCTTCCGGATGGAGAAGTACCAGGCGTGGCTGCTGGAGTACCTGCAACAGAACCCGGGCCTGATCCAGCCCGCCGGCTACCGCAACGAGGTGCTGGAGATGCTGAAGGAACCCATCGGTGACCTCAGCATCAGCCGCCCGAAAAGCCGCGTGCCCTGGGGCATCGAGTTGCCGTGGGACGCCGATCACGTCACCTACGTGTGGTTCGATGCGCTGCTGAATTACGTCTCCGCGCCGGTCAGCCACGGGCAGCCGGAAAGTGTGATCGGTGAGACCTGGCACGTGATCGGCAAGGACATCCTCAAGCCGCACGCGGTGTTCTGGCCGACCATGCTGAAAGCGGCGGGGCTGCCCATCTACCGGCGCCTGGTGGTGCACAGCCACATCCTGGCGGAAGATGGGCGCAAGATGGGCAAGTCGCTGGGGAACGCCATCGACCCGGAGAAACTGGTGGCGGAGCACGCGGTGGACGCCATCCGGTACGCGCTGCTGCGCGAGGCGACCCTCAGCGCCGACAGCCCCTTCGGCGAGGGCATCCTGACCGCCCGCCTGAATAGCGACCTGGCGAACGACCTGGGCAACCTGCTGTCGCGCACGGTCAGCATGATTCAGAAGTACAGAGGCGGCGCCCTGCCGGCGGCGTCCGAGATCACCGGGCGTGAGCAGCAGATCGAGGCGGCGGCCCGCGCCTTGCCCGGCGAAGTCCTGAAGCTGGTGGACGAACTGAAGATCAACATGGCGATCGACGCGGCCATGAATTTCGTGCGTGACCTGAACCGCTACATCGCGGAGAGTGCGCCGTGGAACCTGGCCAAGTCGGAGGACACCCAGAAGCGCCTGGACACCGTGCTGTACACCGCCGCCGAGGGCCTGCGTGTGGCCAGCGTGGCCCTGGAAGCGGTGATTCCCTCGAAAGCCCGGGAGTTGCGGGCACAGCTGGGTCTGGGGCAGCAGCCCTACCTGCTGGAGCCCGCCTGGGGCCTGACGCCCGCGGGCACCCGGGTCGTGGGCGGCCCGATTCTCTTCCCGAAACCCGAACCGAAGGAGGAGCCCCCGAAAACCACCGAGAAACCCACGGTTCCGGCCCCTCAGAAAAAGGAACAGAGAAAGGAGAAACGCCCCGTCATGGAAAAAGCGGCTGCACCCGTCACTCCCTCCCCATCCCCCATCCCGGCCGACGATGGCCTGATCAGCATCGAGGATTTCGCCAGAGTCGACCTGCGCATCGCCGAAGTGATCGCCTGCGAGGCCGTGGAGAAAGCCGACAAGCTGCTGAAACTGACCCTGAAGATGGGCGATGAAACGCGCACAGTGGTCAGCGGCATCCGCCGGTGGTTCGAACCGGACGCGCTGGTGGGGCGCCGGGTCGTGTTGGTGGCCAACCTGAAACCCGCCAAACTGCGCGGCATCGAATCGCAGGGCATGATCCTGGCCGCCGAGGACGATCAGGGCAACCTCGACCTGGTGGGCACGCGGCTGGACTTGCCTACGGGTACGAAAGTCCGCTAATAAGGAAAAATCTGGCTATTACTTGCATCTCCGATAGCCTGGATTCCATTTCAACTCTCCTAGAGCAGTTCTCCAAATTATGCGCTCTGTGGAACTTCATCCCAGAGCGCTCCATTCTCTGCTTCGCAGCTTTATAAGTCCGTCCTGCTCGTTTAAATTCACTCGCGCTGCTCGGCCAAAAGCACTGCGCTCTTTTGTCAAATGCTTTAAAGTAGGCGCGCCGCGGAGGGCGGATCGCAACGGATAAGAAAGCCGTGCGCGATCCGCCCTCCGCTACACTGCGCGTATGCCTTTCATCATCGTCTCGGGTCTGTCCGGCAGCGGCAAGAGCACGGTGCTGCGAACGCTGGAGGACACGGGGTTTTTCATTACCGATAACCTGCCGCCCGAGTTGTGGGGGGCCATGAACGACCTGGTGGAAGCGCGGGGCCTGACACGTGTGGCCGTCAGCACCGATGCACGCACGCGGGATTTCCTGGCTTCGCTGGAGTCCAGCCACGCGCGGCTGGCGCGGCGGCAACAGGACTTGCGCATCCTGTTTCTGGAAGCCAACGCCGAGGTGCTGCTCAAGCGGTACAACCTGTCGCGCCGCGAGCACCCGCTGGGCAACAACCTGATGCTGGATTTCGTGCGCGAACGCGAACTGCTGGCCCCGCTGCGGGCCATCGCCGACACGGTGATCGACACCACCGATCTGAGCGCCAAGGAACTTTCCGAACGGGTCATGAAGATGTTCCGGCTGGAACACGAGTTCACCCTGCGCATCCTGAGTTTCGGGTTCAAGCACTCGCCGCCGCGTGACGCCGACCTGGTCATCGATGTGCGCTCGCTGCCCAACCCCTACTACGATCCGGAGCTGAAGGCCCGCACGGGCCTGGAGCCGCAGGTGCAGCAGTATATTTTCCGTGACGACGACAGCGTCAAATTTTACGAGGAGATCCGCGACTTCGTGCGCAACTCGGCCCAGCGGACGCGGGCAGCCGGGCGGCACGGGTACACCGTGGCGATAGGCTGCACCGGCGGGCAGCACCGCAGTGTGGCGGTGGCCGACCGCCTGGCGCAGGATCTGCGCGACCTGAACGTGGACGTGATGGAGCACCGCGACATGAAGCGGGTGAACGACACGTGAGCGACCCGCCGCTGCGTCGGGACGGGCCGGCCTGGCGCCCTGAGCGTCCCGACGTGCGGGCGCGCGAGCGCCGGCCTCAGCGTCAGGGCCGCGCGGTGCGCTGGCTGGCCCCCGGCATCGGGGTCAAGCGCTGGCTGAGTCTGTTCGTGCTGTGCACGCTGGTGGGCGCCGTGGGCTTCCTGCACTTCACCTGGACCGGCCCGTGGCATTTCACCGCCACCCGCTGGATTCTGTGGGTCAACCACCTGGCGAACCCCGACCGGTTTCCGCTGCACCTGGCCGGCCTGACGCTGGCGGGGCTGTCCCTGCTGGGGGCGCTGTACTCGATCGCCATGCTGAACCGCTCGCTGCTGCGCGGCACCGGCAGCACACCGGCCAGCGCCGTGGACGTCATCTACGAGAAGCGTACCCTGGCACGCGGCGTGAAGGTCGTGGCGGTGGGGGGCGGGACGGGCCTGTCGAACCTGCTGAGCGGCCTGAAGAAACAGACCGGCAACATCACGGCGGTGGTCACGGTGGCCGACGACGGCGGCAGCAGCGGACGGCTGCGCGAGGCGCTGGACATGGTGGCTCCCGGCGACCTGACCGACTGTTACGCCGCTCTGTCCGACAGCCCGGTGCTGGCCCGCCTGCTGCTGCACCGCTTCGAGCGCGGCGAGGGCATCGAGGGCCACACCTTCGGCAACCTGATGCTGGCCACCCTCAGCGAGGAGCAGGGCGGCCTGGAAACGGCCATGCAGGACATTCACGAGGTGCTGCGCGTGCAGGGCGCGGTGTTCCCGGCCACCACCCACCCACCCACGCTGGTGGCCCACCTGACCGACGGCCGCACGGTGCGCGGCGAAAGCCAGTTCGTGAGCCAGGTGGGGGACGCCCGCATCGAGCGCGTGAGCCTCGACCCGCCCGACCTGCCCGCCCTGCCGCAGGTGCTGACGGCCATCGCCGAGGCCGAGGTGCTGGTGCTGGGGCCGGGCAGCCTGTACACCAGCATCATTCCAGCGCTGCTGGTGCCAGATATTGCCCATGCCGTGCGCAACAGTGCCGCACCCCTGATCTATGTGGCGTCCATCATGACCGAGCCGGGCGAAACCACCGGCTTTACTTTGCAGGATCACGTCAGTGCCATCGCGCAGCACCTGGGCCGCCTGCCCGACTGCGTCCTGATGAATGACATGCCCGTTTCGGCCCAGGTGCTGCGGCGCTATCACGACGACGGCGCCGAACTGGTGAACCTGCGCGGCGCAGACCGCGACCTGCGGAGCCGCGTCCTGTTCGCGCCGCTGCTACAGCCCGAGACCGCCTGGCACAACCCCGATGCACTGGCCAACGCCATCGTGGAACTTACCAGTAAACAACGCTAGCGGATAAGCACGGAGCCTGCTGGTCTACCGAACGGAGCAGACCGACACAGGCTGCAGAGCAAGCGAATGGAGCCGAGAGAGGCGGAGGGGCAAGGCAGCCAAACAGGGGATATCTAGTTCCGCAGCAGAGAATGATGCTGTTCGTGGGAAAACCACTCTAGACTTTCAGGAATTCCTGCACGCCCAGCACGAACATCACTGCGCCGCCCACAGGGACTTCCACAGGGTCTTGCGGCACGCCGCCCTCGTTGGGTTCGCCGACCGGGACGGACTGCGCCACCAGCCGGGTGCGGGCGCGGCACTTGTGCCCGATGATGGTCTTCAGTTGCTCCAGCCGCTGATCCTCGACGCCGATCATCAGGGTGGTGTTGCCTTCACGCAGAAACCCGCCGGTGCTGGCCAGTTTGGTGACGTCAAAAGAATTCTCGGACAGGTACCGGATCAGCCCTGGGGCGTCTGCGTCCTGAATGACGGCCAGAACAAGTTTCATGACCGTCAGCATAGCAGGGGCTGGTGAGGGCACCATCAGGGGCGCAGCCGTTAAGGGCAAGAAAGGAACCAGCCAGCCTGGGTGAATTTCGTTCCCGCTTCTCGCAACCGGCAAAAGAAAAACTGCTGCCCAGGCAGGCAGCAGCGGTGGGGTGCAATCGGATCAGGCCAGGGCCACCTGTTTCTTGCGGCCGGCTTTTTCCTTTTCGGGCGCGGTCTGCTCCTGGCCGAGCGCCTGGGTTTCTTTCAGGCGGAAGATCACCAGGCTGCCCACGAAGGTGCAGGTGATCTGTCCGTGCGCGTTCAGCAGGCTCAGGGCGGCCATGACGTCTTCACGGGTCATGCGCAGTTGCTCACTCATGTACAGGGCGCTGTCGGCGCGGCCTTCCAGATAATCGCGGACTTTCAGCGCGTCGGCGGTCAGGGGCGTGGCGGGCACGTCGGCCAGGCCAGGGTCGGCCAGGCCATACACGGCGCGGGTACCGGTGCCGGGCAGGCGGCGCACGCGGCCCTGGTCGAGCAGGCTGGCCAGCGCGGCCCGCAGGTGCGAGAGGGCCAGGCCGGTGGTCTTGGCGAGTTCGGTTTCCACCCACTCGGGTTTACTTTCCAGCGCCCTTAGCACCAGTTTCTCGTTGGCGCGGCGCGTTTCCTGGAGGTCTTCAAGGGTTGGGGGGTTGAACATGTGGTGTCCTCCGGTTGAACTGCGGCGAGGCGGCGGCGGTCAGCCCGCGCCCCGGGCAGATGACTCAGGTTTTAACTGGATGCGCCTGGTGCGCAACTTTCCTATTGTTACAGGTTTTCTCTCATCTTGCATGAGGAAACGGTCAGGATCAGCCGGGATGAACAGCGGCACAGCCTCAGAAAACCGTGTTTTGAATACAGGTGAAGCCGGAGCGGCGTGAGCGCCTGACGGGCAAAATTGGTCAGCTATTCTGGACACTGCGCCTCGTGTTTTGCGTCGTGTCTTCAGGTGGTGTAGTCGGCGTTGATACTGACGTACTCGGCGCTGAGGTCACAGCCCCAGGCTTCGCCCCGCGCCTGCCCCACTCCCAGGTTGATGTCAAACACCACTTCGCTGGCGGCCTTCATTTCGGCACTGGTGTTCGCCGCGTCATAGGCGAGTGGTTTGCCGGCAAAAACCGGAATACCCTGCACACTGACCTGCATTTTTTCGATGTCCACCTTTGCGCCGCTGCGGCCCACCGCCATGATCACGCGGCCCCAGTTCGGGTCGCTGCCGTGAACGGCACTTTTCAACAGCGGGCTGACGCAGCAGGTGCGGGCGGCGGTCAGGGCTTCGGCCTCGCTGGCGGCCCCGCCCACGCGCACTGTCAGGAGTTTCGAGGCTCCCTCGCCATCGGCCGCGATCTGGCGGGCCAGGTCACGCATGACGCCCTCCAGCGCCGTCAGGAAAGCCGGCAACTCGACCGGCCCCGCCTGGCCGTTCGCCAGCACTGCCGTCAGGTCACTGGTGCTGGTGTCGCCGTCCACCGTCACGGCGTTGAAGGTGCGGGCCACGATGCCGGGAAAAGCGGCCCGCAAGGCGTCCTGCGGCACCTGGGCGTCGCTGAACGCGAAGGCGAACATGGTCGCCATATCCGGATGAATCATGCCGCTGCCCTTCGCCATGCCGACGATGCGGGCCCCACCGGGCAGCGTCACGCTGGCGGTCTTGGGTTTCGTGTCGGTGGTCATGATCGCCGTGGCAAACGGCAGGGCCGCGTCCGACAGTTCCTCCGGCAGATGCTCGATGCCGCTCAGCACCTTGTCCATGGGCAGCAGGTGCCCGATGATGCCGGTGCTGGCGGTCAGGACGGCGTCCTCGGGGATGTTCAGGACACTGCCCAGCGCGTCGGCCATGGCGGCGTTGTCCTGTGCGCCCTGGCGGCCGGTGGCGGCGTTCGCCACGCCGGCATTCACGACCAGCGCCCGCACTGACTGCCCCGAGGCGTACAGTTCACGGTTACGCAACACACTGGCAGCGGCGGTGGTGCTGCGCGTGCCAGCAAAAGCCCAGGCACAGTCGGCGCTGCTGACCACGCAACTCAGGTCGGTTTTGCCACTGGGCTTCAGGCCCGCCGCCAGCGCCGCCGCCCGGAACCCGCGTGGAAAAGTCAGGGAGAAGTCACTCACCCGCTCAGTTTAGCGGGCGCAGGTGCGGCAGCGGCCGGTGGCCTTTCTCTGGAAAGATCAAGATGAGCCAGGCTGACGGCGGCATGACCGGCACTGCACATTCCTCATGGAAACTTCATAAGCGGGCCGCGCCGTGCCGCTAAGTTGTCTGGAATGAAGCGAGTCCTTTCCCTGGTGGCCCTGAGCCTCAGCACCGCCGTCCTGGCCCAGACCACCACCGGCAAGGTCGGCGACCTGCCGCTGGCCGTCGATCTCGGCCCGAAAGTCTCCATGCTGAACGACGCCTGGATTCGCAAAGCTTACCCACGCTTCGACGGTCGGCCCGACGCTGTTTTCCGCACCGAGGACGGCCGCGTGACCATGACCTTTCAGTGGCGTGAGGCCAAACTGGCCCCCAGCGAGGTCGAACGCCTCGCCACCGAGTACCCCGCCGTTCTGAAATCGCAGGTGCCCGGCCTGAAAACCCTGAAAGCCAACGTGATGCAGCTGAACGGCAAGAACTGGGCGCAGATCATCCTGACGGCCCCCGGTCAGAGTGACGATCTGCGCCGTGAACTGCTGATGACCAGCCTGAAAGGCCGCATGCTGGTGGTGACCATTCAGTCGAACGTGAAGGACTTTGCCCGCAACGAAGCGCAGGTGCGCGCGTTTACGTCCAGCCTCAAGTCGCTGGAATAACGGCAGGAAGGATGGTGCGGCCCGGAGATCAACCACCGGGCCGCACCATTTGCTTTGAAATTACAGCCTAGAAAAGGGAGAGGATGATGTTGTCATCTCTTTTCTCCCCTACTCCTCTGTCAAACTGGTTTCAGGATTTCCTCGATGCGGCGCTGCACGTCATCGCTCAGGCGCACGCCGGCGGCCTTAACGGTGTCCTCGATCTGGCTGACCTTGGTCGCGCCGGTGATGACGCTGCTCACGCCCTTCTGCCGCAGCAGCCAGGCCAGCGCCAGCTGGGCGCGGGTAATCCCCAGATCGTCGGCGATGGGTTTCAGGTCGCGGACTTTCTGGATGTTCTCCTCGGTCAGGAAATTGTTGCCCCAGTTTTCCTTCTCGGTCAGGCGCGCACCCTCGGGTTTGCCGTTGTCGTACTTGCCGGTCAGCAGGCCCATGGCCAGCGGGCTCCAGACCACCAGGCCGATGCCCGCGCCCTCGGTGTAGGGCAGGATTTCCTGTTCCACACGGTCGCGGCGGATCATGCTGTACTCGGGCTGCTCGGTCACGGGCGCGTGGAAGCCGTGTGCCCGCGCGAACTCCACCGCCTGGGCGATGCGGGCCGCCGGCCACATGCTGGTGCCCCAGTACAGCGCCTTACCGTCGCGGATGACCTGATCGAAGGCCATCACGATTTCCTCCATGGGCACGTCCGGGTCGTAACGGTGCGCGAAGTAGATGTCCAGGTAGTCGGTGCCCAGGCGCCTGAGACTCCCGTCGATGCTTTCCAGCACGTGCTTGCGCGAGAGGCCCCGGTCGTTGACGTGGTCGCTCATGGGCCAGAACACTTTGCTGGCCAGGACCAGCGTGTGACGCGGGAAGTCCTTGAGGACGCCACCCATCAGTTCCTCGGACTTGCCACGGGCGTACACGTCGGCCTGATCGAAGTAATTGACGCCCAGATCGTAGGCGCGGCGCACGATGTCCTGAATGTGGCGCGACGCGTCGTCGCTGACGCCGTAGGTTTCCCAGCCGCCCAGGGCCACTTCGGAAACTTTCAAGCCACTTTTGCCGAGGTTCCTGAATTCCATGCCGTCACTGTAGAGCATGGGCCGCTGGGAGCGGCTTCTCGTGGCCGGACGATGAACCTGAACTGGAGTCAGTTCAGCAGGGTTCAGTTCAGCAAGACGCTGAGGCCGTGCCGGGCCGCGTCCAGCGCCTCGCGGATGCGCCAGGCGTGGCGGTCGCGTGGGCCGACGGGGTTACTGACACCGCGCAGCTCCAGGGCCGGAACACCCAGCAGCGTGGCGGCGTGGGCGACGCCGGCGCCCTCCATGCCCTCGGTGAGTGCGCCGGGGTACAGGCGCGTGAGTTCCTCGGCCCTGGCGTGCGCACCGGTCACAGTGTTCAGCGTCAGCAGGGGGCCGCAGGCGGCACCCGCGGCGTGGGCGAAGCGCTGCGCCTCCGACCACACCTCAAAATCCGCGCCCTGCGAACGATCCGGAAAAACCGAGAGGTTCAGTTGCGCCAGCGGCAGAAAGTGTGGGCCGTCCTGGGCGCCCAGATCCGCCTGGACGATGCGGCTGGACACTGCCAGGTCGCCCGCTTGCAGCCCGCTGCCCGGATAGGCCCCGGCGATGCCCGCACTGACCACCAGGTCGCACGGCTGCGCGGTCAGGGCCTGCCAGGTCGCCAGGGCCGCCGCAGTGGCTCCCACGCCACTCACCACCACGCGGGCCACAGAGCGGGCGTTAGGAACGTGCAGGGCCTCGGCTTCCGCGGGCGTAGCAACGACAATCAGGACGTTCACGACCCCAGGGTAGCAAGCCTGCGCTTACTCGCCCGGTATCTCCAGCAGCGGCAGGGCGTCGCGAAGGCGCATGGGCAGGGTGGTCAGCGCGGGATGAAGGGCCAGCACGAGCGCCCGGCCTTGCTCGCCCAGGGGTTCGAGGGCGCGGCCTGTTTCGCGCCAGACGCCGGGCCGGAAGGGATGCAGGCCGGGATCGGCCAGGGCGCTGCGCAACCACTGGATGGTGCGCTGGCCCTCATGAATGGTGGCGCGGGCTTCCAGCGCCAGCAGGCCGGCGTGCAGGGCAGGGTCGGCCTCGTTGGTGGCGGCTTCATGATTGCTGGGCAATCCCACCTGCACACGCCGCAGCAGGGCGTGGGCGCGGTTGATTTCGGTCAACGCGGCGTCGGCGTGCCCCTGGCGCAGCAGGGCGTCGGCGCGGATGGCGCGGGCCTGCGCCTCGGCGTAAGGGTGGTCGGTCATGTCCAGGGCGCGGGCCAGGTGTTCCAGGGCCTGCGCGGCGTCCGGTTCAGCCAGAGCGCGGCTGAGGCGCATGTCGAAAGTCAGCACCTGCTCGCGGTCACTGCGGTCGGGCAGGCGGGTCAGCAGGGCGTCCAGCAGCTCTCGCGCCTGCTGCAAGTCCGGGTGGTCGTGTTCCGGGCCGCAGAGGGGTTGCAGGTACGGCACGCCCAGGCCACGGGTCAGGTACGTGAGGGCCACGCGGTAGTGCGTGCGGCGCTGGCGGTACTGTGCTTCAGCCTGCCGGTATGGTGCTTCGGCCTGCCGCGCCTGCGACTGGGCCAGCAGCGCCAGCGCCTGACCGGCCACCTGGAAAGCGGCGCCTGGGCGGCTGAGGGCCAGCAGAATGGGAATCTGTTCGGACAGCAGGCGGGCACGCAGTACCCGGTCATGCTGACGATCAGCAGGGGCCAGCAGTTGCAGACCCTGCCGCGAGCATTCCAGGGCCAGCCCGGGGTGGCCCAGTCGGCGCTGGGCGGTGGCGGTGCGGGCCAGGATGCGGGCCTGTTCTTCCGGCGTTCCGCCCGCCGCCTCCAGGCGCGTGGCGGCGTCCAGCAGGGCCCCGAGGGCCGCCCCGGGCTGGCCCAGCCGCAGGCGCAGGTCGCCTTCCTGGTAGCGGGCGCGGGCGTGCAGCAGCGGGCTGGTATCCGGCACCGCCTGAAGGTTCTGAAGGGCTTCGGGCCAGCGTCCGGCATCCTTGGCGATCAAGCCGCGCCACAGGTGCACCCGGGGGCCAGACGAGGCGGCGCGGCTGTCCTGCACGGCCCGCGTGGCGGCGTCCATGTCGCCCTGCCAGCGCGCCAGGGCCGCCTGCACCAGCAGCGCGTCCGCCTGCGCGGCCAGCAGCCACGGATCTGCCCTGTGATCCAGGGGCAGGTGCAGCGCGGCCTGCACGTCAGGGTGCGCCAGTTGCTCTTCGGAAGCGGTGAAATTCCCGGCGTCCAGGCTACTTTCCGCGAGCTTTACCCTGGCCCAGATGCGCACCGCGCCCACTTCCGATTCCAGCAGGCTCAGCAGCGCGTCACGGGCGCGCGGGGCGCCATACTCGCCGCGCCCGGCATGGTGAGTCACGACGGCCCGCGCCAGCAGTTCGCGCTCGGGTGTGGGCGCGTCACGGCGAATCCGGGGCCACAGCTCGGGCAGAAACCGGGCCGCGTCCGGATGCCGGGTAATGGCCTGTGCCAGTGACGTCCACTCGTGCAGGAAGGCCAGGGCCGCCAGGGCCGCAGCGCTGCTGGCCGGCTGATGCGCGAGTCGCCGGGCCGCCTCCAGGACTTCCGGAGCAGGCACAGCCGGCAGGGCGCGCTGCAGGGTCGGGTTGGGCGACCAGCCGCCGGCGGCGTGCCCGGACAGTTGAGCGCGGGCGTGCAGAGGCAAGGCCGCCACCTCCTGCCCCAGCGCGGCTTGCAGCAGCTGATCCGGGAAGGGCGCAGTGACCTCCAGTTCCTGCAGGGCCTGGAGACTCGCGGCGAGGCGGCGCACGGGCGGGTCGGCCAGCAGCTGCGTGACCGAGCCTCCTGCCCCGGTCAGCAGGGTCAGGTGATCGAGGTTGCGTCCGGTTTCCTTCAGCAGTTCCTGCGCGGCCTGGCGGGTCACGCCCAGTTTCTGAATCAGGTACGTTCGCGCTTCGCTGGGCGTCGGTGGGCGAATCTCGGTGAGGGGCGGGGCGTCGGCCGGCCAGCCTTGCGGGTCTTCCAGCGCCAGCAGCGCCGCCACACCCGCCGGCACGTTGTGCAGGACGTGCGCGGCCCACCCGGCGGACGTGACCGCCTGACCGTCCGGCGCGCGCGGAGGTGAGTCAGCGAACTTCAGGTCAGCCGTCACGCGCAGCAGCACTACGCCGTCGGTGGGCAGCAGCCCGCGGATCCAGACCTGCTGCTGCTCGGCCAGGGCCGCGAAGGAACGCCCGGTCGCCACGGGCGGCACAGTACCAGCCACAGTAACAGCACTGTGAAACACGTCTCCGCTGAGGTTCAGGCGGGTCACGCGCAGGCCCAGCAGTTCGGCGGCCTGCGCCACCTGCCCCAGCAGCACGGTTTTGCCGGAACCGCGTTTCCCGTAAATGGCCAGCCTGGGGGCGCGGCCGGCCGTCAGCCCGGCTACGAACTGCTTGTACAGGCGTTTCTTGGTGCGGCCCAGCAATTCAAGCTCGTCCGGCAGCGCGGCGGGACTGCGCTGGGCCGGCAGGTCGAGGGAACGCCCGGCTTCCCGCGCCAGGTCGGCCAGGATGGCGCTCAGGACGGCCTTGTCGGCCGCCAACCCGGTATCGCGGTAGATGATGTTACGCAGGGCTGCCGGGTTGGCGCCCCGGCGCTGCATCTCGGCTTCCAGCCAGCGCAGGCTGCCGCGCTGCACCCCCCCGCCCGGCCCGGAGGGCGGCAGGTGGGCGCGCAGGTCACGCAGGGCGGCTGGCCAGTCCACGGTCAGGGCAGCGTACCACCCTGGCCTGGCCTTGAACCCGGTTCACAAAACAGTCGTGTAGACGTTCCTGACGGGCATCATCAGATTTCCCGGCGCAGGCTGTGTATACTTCGTTCCACCCAATTGCGTCTCTGCGGCCTGTGGCCGCCCCTGGAGGATTCCTATGAAACGAACCCTGCTTATCCTGACGGCCCTGCTCGGCAGCGCAGCCCTGGCCCAGACCCAGTCCGCCGCCCAGAACCTGTTCGATGACGGCAAGTGGCAGGAAGCCACCGCCGCTGCCCTGGCCATGAACAATGCCACCGGCTACGCGCTGGCCGCCGAGTACACCACCGCCGGAGCCGGCCTGGTCGCCGCCAACCAGAAAAACCCACTTTTCAGCAAGGCGCAGGAATACGCCCGCAAAGCCATTGCCCTCGACCCCAACAACGCCGAGGCGTACTTCGAGCTGGCCCGCGCTCAGGGCCGCCTGGCCCAGACCAAGAACCCGCTGGAGCAACTTGGACTGGCGAAGGAAATGAAAGCCAACCTGGACAAAGCCATCAAGTTGAACCCGAAACTGGCCGGCGCTTACGTGGCCGTGGGACTGTGGAACGCCACGCTGGACGCGGGCGGCCTCAAGGGAGCGATTGCGAAAAGCCAGACGGGCGCGAACCGTTCGCAGGTGGTTCCCAACTTCGAGAAAGCCATTGCGCTGGAACCCGACAACATCACGCACCGCCTGGAGTTTGCCAATGCCTACATGCTGATGGGCAACAAAACCGCTGCCAGAGCCCAGGCCGAAAAAGCCGTGACCATGAAAGCCGACGGGTACTGGGGCAAACTTGACCTGGCTGCCTCACAGGCCCTGCTGGCGAAACTGAAGTGACCTACCAACGGATAAATCCGTTGGCTTCTCAGGCAACGCTTGCGTTCACTACCGCTACGTTGATGCCTGAAGGGGCGGCCCGCCCCAGGATGTTCCGCGCTGCGTTCAGGTCGGCGTTCTCCTGATGCCCGCAGGCGACACATCGAAAGCGCGACTGACTCGCCCGGTTCTCCCGGCAGGTGTGCCCGCAGGCGTTGCACCGCTGAGAGGTGTACCGGGGGTCTACGCGAACAACTTTCCGAGCGGCCCATTCTGCCTTCTGGGAAAGGAGAGAAAAGAATTGACCCCAGCCCACATCGTGAATGCTGCGGGCCAAGCTGCCCCGCCCCATCCCGCCGACGTTGAGGTCTTCGTGAGCTATCAAGTCGTTCTCTCTGACGAGCTTGAGAGCGGTCTTGTGATGGAAGTCCAACCGCTGACGGCTGACCTTGCGGTGCAGCTTGGCAACCCGCTGAACGGCTTTCCGCCTGCGGTTGCTGCGCTTGTTCCGCTTGCGAGACACCGCACGCTGAGCGACCCGGAGCTTCTTCATGGCGGTCTGGAAATGCCGGGGATTCTCCACGAACTCCCCATCGGAGGTGATGCAGAAATAGGTCGTCCCCACGTCCACACCCACCGAGCTTCCCGTTTCGGGAAGCGGCTGGGCTTCCACCTCGCAGACGTAGGACACGTACCACTCGCCGCAATCCCGCGTGATGGTGGCCGTCTTGACCTTGCCTTCCAGCGGGCGGTGCAACCGGATTCGGATGTTGCCGATTTTCGAGAAGTACGCGGTCTTCTCGGAGACACTGAAGCCCGACTGCGGGTAGCAGATTGAATCGTACCTGTCCCGCCCCTGGAAGCGCGGATAGCCGGGGGTTTGCCCCGCCTTCACGCGCCGGAAGAAACCCTGAAACGCCTTGTCCAGCCGCTTGAGAACGTCCTGAAGCACCTGGGAGTAGACCCCCTTGTACTCCGGCAGCGCGGCCTTGATTTCGGTCAGGTGCTTCATCTGGTCGTACCCGGTCACGGTCTTCCCGGCCTTGCGATAGGCGTCCCGGCGCTCCTGAAGGGCGCAGTTGTACAGGTTGCGGCAGAGACGCAACTGTCCTTGCAGCGCGGCTTCCTGGGTCGTCGTGGGGCAAAGACGGTAGCGAAATGCCTTCAGCATTCAGTCCCTCGTCTTCTGTTCCGCGATGTACTTCTCGATGACTTCCGCGCTGACGTTCCCCGCCGTGCTGACCCAGTAGGAGCGCGTCCACAAAGACGGCATGGTTTGCAGCTTCGGGAACTCCTGCCGGAGAATCCGCGACGTGTATCCCTTGAGGGCGTGCATCACCTGAGTAGGCGACACGTCCGGGTCGGTGCCGAGGAACAGGTGAACGTGGTCGGGCATGATTTCCAGCGCGACGATGCTCCACCCCAGTTCGGCGGTCTTCTCTTCCAGCAGTTCCTTGAGCCTCAGCGCCACATTCCCAGTCAGCACCTTCCGACGCCGCTTCGGGCACCACACGAAGTGGTATCGCAGGAGCGACACGGACGTGTTCTTGTGAAGATAGGGCGTCGGCACTTCCACAGTCTACTACGGCGGGGCAGCGTGTCAATAGCGCCTTCGCATCAACACTCAGCATCAGCACCCCGCCCTTCGGGCGGCTGGGCTATCCATCCCACCCTTAAAAGGGTGGGTTTTCCGCCCAGACCCTTTTCTTGTAAACCGCCAGCAGCGCACACCCAGCCTCCCGGCAGGGAGGCTTTTTCTTACTTTCCCACGCAGAAGTTGGCGAACACAGCGTCCACCACGTCCTCCTGCACGTCACGCCCGGTCAATTCGGCCAGGGCGCGCAGGGCTTCTTCCAGCTCGTACCCGGCCAGATCGTCGGGAAGCGCCTGAGCGGCCTGCACGTGCCCCAGGGCGCGGCGGGCAGTGTCGGCCTGGCGCTCGGTGGACAGCCACGCCTCACCCCGCGTGGCGTCGCCCAGCAGGGCCTGCTCGACGGCGGCGCGCAGTTCCGGCAGGCCCGCCCCAGTCACAGCGCTGACCCGCAGGGCCTGTGGGTCGTGCCAGGCCGCCGGCAGGTCGGCTTTCGTCTGCACGGAAATGAGGCTGGCCCCCGCCGGAAGATCGACCGGCAGCGCCTCGCGGGGCGCAGAGCCGTCCTCCAGCACCAGCACCAGATCGGCGTTTCCGGCCAGGTGAAGGGCCTGTTTCACGCCAGCGGCCTCGATGGTGTCGGCGGTTTCGCGGATACCGGCGGTGTCCACCAGCGTCACCGGCACGCCGGCCAGTTCCAGTCCGGCTTCCAGGTAATCGCGGGTGGTGCCGGGCGTGGCGGTCACGATGCTGCGTTCGTAGCCCAGCAGCGCGTTCAGCAGGCTGCTTTTGCCGGCGTTGGGTTTGCCGATAAGGGCCAGTTTCGCGCCGCGCGTGGCGGCCTGCCCGGCGCGGGCGGTGTCCAGCAGGTGCTGCAACTGCGCGGCGGCCTGTGCCAGCGGTTCGCGGCGGTCTTCGTCCGGCACGCCCTCCTCCGGGTAGTCCAGCAGGGCCTGAATGGCCGCCAGGGTGCGCGTGACCAGCCGCCCGATGTCCTGCACCTGCGCCCCCAGCGCCCCGCTGAGGCCCAGCGTGCCCTGCTTGCGGGCGGTTTCGCTGCTGGCGTTCACCAGTTCCAGCACCGCCTCGGCCTGCACCAGATCAAGCCGGCCCGACAGGTAGGCGCGCAGGGTGAATTCGCCGGGGCGGGCGGGCCTGGCCCCCAGTTCCAGGGCGCGGGCCAGCACGCGGCTCAGCACGGCCGGGCTGCCGTGCGTCTGGAACTCGACCACGTCTTCAGCGGTGTAACTGTGTGGCGCGCGGAACACCAGGCACAGGCCCTCGTCGATTGTCTCGTCCTGTGCGCCCATGATCTGCCCGAACAGGAAGCATCCGGGGGCGGTGCGGCTGGGAAGGCGGCGGGCGCGGAACATCCGGTCGGCCACGCTGTGCGCCTCTTCCCCACTGATGCGCACGATGCCCACGCCCGCGCTGCCCGGCGCGGTGGCAATAGCGGCAATGGTGTCGGCAAGGCCCGTGCGAGTCATGCCAGGCAGGCTAGCAGCCACAGCCGCAAAAGAAAAAACCACCAGCAGGGAAACTGGTGGCAAGGGGCTGAGCTTTTCAGTAGGCAGGCGGCCGACCAGTGGAACGGAAACCCGCGCTGGGTAGCGGCCTACACGTCGCGGCGGTCGAAGGCGAAGACGGCCATCAAGCCGAACCCGATGGTGTAGATCAGCAGCAGCAGCATGGAAGGAAGAATGTTGCCCTGCTCGGCGTACAGCGCCAGGTGGCTGGTGAGCAGCACCTGTTGCAGGCCCTCGGGGAACACCACCAGCAGGCGCATGATGTTCAGGGTGGCCAGGGTGGCCAGCGCCGCCGAGGCGGTATTCAGCAGCAAGATGCCGCACAGCAGGGCCAGGGCCGCCACCGGCATCAGCATGAAGGCGGCCAGGAAACTGCCGCGCAGCACTTCCATGAGAGCGCCGACACTCGACAGTGACCCCACGCCCACGAAGAGACCCGGCCCCAGGCCGGTGCCGCCCACGAAACTGCCCAGACCGCGCGGCAGGCCGGCCAGCAGCGAGCCCAGGACAGTCACGCCGATCAGCAGGAAAGGAAAGGCCAGCGCCGTGACCAGTTTGGCGACGATCAGGTTGACGCGGCTGATCGGGCGCAGCAGCAGCGGGGCCAGCGTGCCCTGCGAGACTTCGGTGCCGATCAGCTCGGCGACCACCACTGCGATAAACAGCGGGATCATGAACTGCACGGCCACGCCGATGCTCACGGCGGGCATCTGCCAGCCACTGACCAGCGCCATGTCGCCCAGCAGCATGTTCAGGCGCGGGGCGACGGCCCACAGCAGCGGCAACAGGAAACTGACCAGCAGGGCCAGCTGAACGCTGCGGGACAGCAGCAATTTACGGAATTCCAGGGCAATCAGTGTCAGCACAGCGTTCTCCGGCAGGCAAGCGTCAGAAGGCGGTCGGGAAAGGGCATGTCAGGGGTGCTCCACGCGCTCGCGGTAGTACTCGTACAGGTCGAAGTGATCCGGCGTGGCTTCGTAGACCCGGATGCCCTGGGCCGCCAGGTGCGAGAGCACTTCGGGCACGCCGCCGTCGCGGCCCAGGTTGACGATGGCGTAGGGACTGCGGGTTGTGGCGCGGCGCACGAAGGGCAGGCCTTCCAGGGCCGCGACGGTGCCCACCGGGTCTTCCACCCGGAAGCGGTAGGCGGCGTGCCGCTGGCGCAGGTCGATGGTGTCCACCATGCGCCCCCCGGTCAGGATGCCCACGGTGTGCGCGTAGGTGGCGATTTCACGCAGGTGGTGGGTGCTGAGAATCACCGCGCAGCCGTGACTGGCCAGGCTGGTCACGATGCGGTGAATCAGGCCGATGCCGAGGGGATCGAGGCCGCTGGTGGGTTCGTCCAGAATCAGGACTTTGGGGTCGGCCAGCATGGCGCTCGCCACACCCAGCCGCTGGCGTTGCCCCAGCGAATACTCCGCGACCTTGCGTTCTCCCATGCGCGTCAGTTCCAGCAGGGCCAGCACCTCGCGGATGCGGTCGCGCCCGATGCGCGGGGCGCCAGGGGCCATTGCGGCCAGGTTGGCGTGCAGCAGCAGGTTCTGGGTGCCAGTGAATTGCGGGTAGAACTTGGCGGGGGCTTCCACCACCGCGCCCATCTGCGAGCGGGCCTTGGTGCCCTCCTTGTGGACGTCGACGCCCAGCACGCGCACGCTGCCGCTGCTGGGAAAGGCCAGCCCGGTGATGGTACGGATCAGGGTGGTTTTGCCCGCGCCGTTGGGGCCGGTCAGGGCGTACACCTCGCCGGCGTTCACCTTCAGGTTGACGCCTTCCAGAATGGCGTGCTGGCCGTACTTCTTCGTTAAATCCTGCACTTCGATGGCAGGAAGTGCGAGGCCGGTTACTTTCGTCACGCCACTTACCTTAAGGCAACAATCATCAACGGTCTCTTACATTCCGGACAGGACACCACTGATCGGGGGCAGTGTCCCGGTCGGGGCAAAATAGGTAGGCTCAAGGCAGGTCGACGAACAGCGGCAGGTCAGTGGCTTCCACGGCCCCCACCTCCACCGCCCGGCGGTGTAGTTCGCGCACGGCCCGTTCGCCTTCCTGGCCCACGTCCAGACTGAAAGGGTTGACATACAGGTCGATGTGGGCCTGCATCACCTCATCGGACATTTCCAGGGCGTGCTGGCGAATGTAGCCCCTGGCGGCCTCGGGGTGGGCGTAGGCGTACTCCAGGCTGGAACGCACCGCCGCGTTCAGGGCCACCTTCATGCGCTCCGGCAGGTCGCGTTTGACCAGAATGGCCCCCAGCGGCAGCGGCAGCCCCGTCTCCCCTTCCCACCACGCGCCCAGGTCAAGGTGCTTGAGCAGGCCGTACTGCGGAAAAGTGAAGCGCGACTCGTGAATGATCAGGCCCGCGTGAACCGGCTGGCCCTGCACCTCGCCGCGCTGCACGGCGGGCATCACCTCGTCGTAACGCAGGCGAACCACCTGCACCTGCGGGTACACCAGGCGCAGCAACAGTTCGGCGGTGGTCAGCGCCCCGGGCGACACCACCACTTTGCCGTTCAGGTCGCTCACTTCCTCCCGCGTCACGATCAGCGGCCCCACCCCGCGCCCCAGCGCTCCGCCCGAACGCAGGGCCACATACTCCCGCATGACACTGAAGTAGGCGCGGTAACTGATTTTGGTCATGGGCAGGCGGCCAGAAACTGCCCACTCGTTCAGGGTCTGCACGTCTTCCAGCACTTCCCGAACGGGCAGCGGCGCGGCCACCAGTCCGGCGTGCAGGGCGTGAAAGATGAAAGTGTCGTTCGGGCAAAACGAGTAGCCCAGCGTCAGGACATCGGCCTGCGAAACAGATGAACTCATGGCCCCAGAGTAGCCAGTGCGCAGAGGAAGGTGGTCAGTGGAGGTCGCGGGAACCTTCACTCCGGCGTCCGGTCAAGGGAAATGGAACTTCAGTGACCGGGTTCGGTGGGAAGATCCACCAGCGCGTCGCGGGCGGCCTGGGCATCGCGGGCCAGCTGGGCTTTCAACTCGTCCAGACCACTGAATTTCTGTTCGCCCCGGAGTTTGCGGTGAAAGCGGATCTGGAGTTCCTGGCCGTACAGGTCGCCGCTGAAGTCGAGCAGGTTCACCTCGAAGCGGCGTTCGGTGCCGTTCACGGTCGGCCGGAAACCGACATTCGCCATGCCCGGCCAGAAGCCGTGGTCGCCCTGCACCGTCACCACGAACACGCCCAGCGGCAGCGCCTTGCCCTGCGGCACGCGGATGTTGGCGGTGGGATACCCCAGCTGCCGCCCCAGCTGATCGCCCTGCACCACCACGCCCTGCGCGTTGTAGGCGCGGCCCAGCAGGCGGCGGGTTTCCTCGACGTTGCCGCTGTGTAGCAGGGCGCGGATGCGGGTGCTTTTGATGTCGTCGCCGCCCAGCTGGTGCATGGGCAGGGTCATGACGTCCGGCGTGACCTCGCGGAGGTCGGCGGCCCCTCCGGCGCGGTTTTTACCGAAATGGAAGTCCTCACCGACGACGATGGCGCGCGGGCGCAGGGCCCGCAGGTCGTTCAGGAATTCCTCCTTGGGGCGCGACGCGAACTCGGGCGTGAAGGGCACGGCGATGGTTTCATCCACGCCGTAGCGGGCCAGCAACTCCAGTTTCTCGGGCAACGTCGAGAGGTACTCCACGCCCTGCATCAGCACGCGGGTGGGCGGGTCGAAGGTGTACACCACGCTGGGCACGCGGTGCTGCCGCGCTTCGGCCTTGAGCTGCGCGATCAAGGCCTGGTGGCCCAGGTGAACGCCGTCGAAGCTGCCGATGGCGACCACCGTGTCGGTATCGGGTCGCTGGCTGGTGGACACGAAGGTTTTCACGTCGGCACCCGCGAGGCGAACAGCGCCGCCGACACGGTGGACGCGCTGCCCACGATGCCGCCCTCGCGCAGGCCCGCCAGCACCTGCTCGGGCGACATCCACAGCACCTCGATGTCCTCATCCTCGTCCATCGGCAGGCGCGAGTCGCGCAGATTACGGGCATGAAACACGAAGAGTTCCTCGTCGCAAAAACCCGGGCTGCTGTAAAAGCGCGTCAGCAGGGTCATGTCGGCGTCGAAGCCAGCTTCCTCCTGCAGTTCCCGGCGGGCGGCGGCTTCCGGTGTTTCGCCGTCGTCGATGAGGCCAGCGGGGGCTTCCAGCGTCGCCTGCCCGATGCTGGGCCGCCACTGCCGCACCAGCAGCATCTCGCCCCGCTCATTCAGGGCCAGGATCACCACCGCCGCGGCGTGGCGCACCACTTCCCAGCGGCCATCCAGACGCTCCACGCGGATGATCCGGCCATCGTACAAAACGTCAGTCGAGGACATGCAGGCACTCTACCCCAGCAGATCTGCACCCCAGCCAGTCTGTATCTCAGCAGGTGGCCCGCGCCGCCCGGCAAAAATTAACGGGGGGCGAGCACCAGGCGGGTCAGCGCGGCGGTCAGGATGCCCACCGCCTGGTCGTACTCACGCAGGTCGAGGCGCTCCTCGGGGGTGTGGTCGAGGCTGCTGTCGCCGGGGCCGTAGGCGACCGTGGGCACGGGCCAGTGCCCGGCGACCACGTTCATGTCGCTGGTGCCGGTCTTGACCTTAAAAGTGGGTGTGCCGCCCGCAGCGCGAATGGCGACGCGCAGGGCGCGGGTCAGGGCGTTGTCCTTGGGGTGGCGCACCGCAACCTCATGTCCGGTAAAAGAGGTTTCGACGTTCAGGTCAGCCAGAACCTTTTCGATGGCGGCCTGCGCCTGCTGAGGTGTCAGGGCAGGCGGCAGGCGCAGGCCCACGCTGGCCCAGGCGGTCTGCGTGAGGCCGCCCGCGCTGTCGCCACCCAGATCCTGCAGGGTGGCCTGCACGCGGTCAAACACGCCCATTTCCTCGCCTATCCCGGCCGCCCAGGCGCGCACCCGGAACCACGCTTCGGTCAGGTCGTCGGCGGCGCTGGTGCCCTCGCCCGCCGTATGAAAGTTGTCCTTGTGGACGCGCAGTTTCACCACCAGGCGGCCCTTGTAGCCCAGCGTCAGGCCGAAAACGCCGCTCGGCTCGCCGATCAGGACGAAATCCGGCCCGTAGCGGGTGCGGGCGAAGCGGGCGCCCTTGCTGCTGGGGGCTTCCTCCTCGGTGGCGCCCACCACCACGAAGCGGGCGGCCTCCAGCGCTTCGGTGGGCAATCCGGCCACGGCGGCCATGAAGGTGCATAGGCTGCCCTTGGCGTCCACGCTGCCACGCCCATGCAGCACCTCGCCCTCGTCCACCCGCACCGGAATGTCGCCCGGCACGGTGTCCATATGGCCCAGCAACACCACCGTCAGCGGGCCGTCGCCGCGCTCGCCCACGGCGTTCCCAGCCTCGTCCATATGCGCCCTGAAGCCGTGAGCGTTCATCCACTCCGTCAGGTATGCAGAAACCTCGCCTTCCAGACCGGAAAGCGAGGAAATCTGTACGGCGCGCTGCAGCAGGTCACGGGCGACCTGCGGGTCAATCGACATCCATCACCC
This sequence comes from Deinococcus fonticola, assembly GCF_004634215.1. Classification (NCBI taxonomy): domain Bacteria; kingdom Thermotogati; phylum Deinococcota; class Deinococci; order Deinococcales; family Deinococcaceae; genus Deinococcus; species Deinococcus fonticola. The sequence goes on from NZ_SMMH01000029.1 coordinate 40,450, forward strand.
CGCCTTCGGCGCTGACCGCCTGCGCCAGCGTCACCAGCAGTTTGACCAGGTCACTCAGCACCCACAGGGCCACCGCGCCCATGCCTCCCGCGATCAGCGACCAGAAGCCATTCAGGCCCTGGCCCTTGTCGTACTGGAAGTAAGCCATGGCGAAGGTGGCCAGAAGCATGATCAGCGACATGGCTTTCAGCGCACCCATCCAGCGGGCGACGCCGCCGGCCACCGCCGCCAGGCTGGCCAGCGTGCTCACCGCGCTGCCGTTGGTTCGGGTGCCGTTCGACCTGGTGGGGAGCGGCGCAGTGTCCATGGCCGGGCTCTCCGCGACTGGGTTATTCGCAACTGGGCCATTCGTCATCGGGCTGGAGGCCAGGCTGCTTTCCTGGCCGGGTTGCGCGCTCAGCGGAGCCGGATCAGCCGACACCCCAGGATCGGTGATGACCGTAGGCGTACGTACAGCCCGCACCGTGGGTTTGGGCGTCGGCTGACTTTCCTGCGGCCTGAACCCAGGCGAGGTCAGGGGCGACGGCTGGGTGCTTGACGGCTGCATGCTTGACGGTTGCATGCTTGACGGTTGGGTGCTCGACAGGCCCAGCCCGCCACCGGCCAGTGGCGCCGTCGCGCCCGCTATCGGGAAGGCGGCACCCGAATCGGCGCGGGCGTCCGGGAAAGTCGGGGTGACCACGGTGCGGGACGAGGGGGGCGGCACCGGCGTGGGCGCCGCCGCTGGGGCCACACCGGGCGCACTCGGCGGAGTGACCGCTTCCTGGCCCGTCCATTTCGCGGCCGTGCCGGCAGGAAAACCACCGCTCGGTGGGGCGGCCGGGCGAGCCTGTGCAGCTGGCGCAGGCGGCATCTGGGCAGGCGCGGCAGAGGCCGGCGTAAGAAATTTCGGGGCAACCGGCTCCGGGTTTGCCGCAGGGATCACTGGGCCAGGCGCCGTGCTGGTGGACGTGTGCGTCTGCTGCTTGGCTCTGGCGGTGGCGTCGCGCACCTGCGCGAAAAAGGACTGCACGCCCGCCGGGTCGAACCCCACCAGGTTGGCCGTCAGGGCCGTGCCGGCGGGCGTTTCGACGCGCAGCAGGCCTTCCTGGTCACTGTGAATGCGTTTCAGGTCGCGCAGGGTCACGCGGCGCGTGCCGCCCACGTCCTGGTACAGCAGGGTCTGATCCGTCAGGACGAACACCGCCTCCCCGCGCTCCAGGGTATTCAGGACGGGTTCCTGCAAGCCGGCAGCCTGCATCAGGGAGTCCACTCGCGTGCTCATCTCGATACCTCTGTGCACATCTGCTGCACCTGACGACTGACCAGCCCGGTCAACCCGGCGGGAATTTCCATGATTGATCTCGACTGTGAAACGATCATTCTGCTGGTCAGCATATAACGGCAACAGAGAGAACGTGACGCTCAGCACATGGCGCACGCGGAAAATCCGGAACGCCTAACGTCGACTGAATACCCGTCTCACGCCGCCGGCCACCCCCTCCGGGACAATGATTCATGACCGACAACCGTTACGGCAACACCCCGCTGGGCAAAAGTGTGGAAGAGGTGCAGGACGAAGCCGGCAACCGCATCAATTCCCCGGTGGAAGGGGAGGCCGTGCGGGCCAACGACGAGAAACTCATTCCGGCGGTGGTCAATTCGAACGCCTCGGGAACGCCGGTCGGCGTGCTTCACCCGGACGCTCTGGTGGAGGCGGGCGGTTCGGGAGACGACGGCAGCGCCCGCACCAACCGCGACAGCAGTCAGGAATAAATTCCCTTCCTGCCCGCGCGTGTTTATTTGCTGAAGGCCCGGCAAACTGCGTGGGGGCGGATTCTGGCTCCCTGCGGCCTCCATGACTCAGAGCAGATGAAGTTTAGATGTCTTTCTGCTCCGCCTCCTCGCGAAGTGGCCCGCCTTGCTTGTTGTGGTGGAACATACAAGTCACCCAAAACGCTTCTTTGGTAGAAAGTGAGCGCAGGGCTGAATCGATTCATTAAGGTGACGGTTTTTCTTAGGCGAGGGTCATCTGACGATGAGACAAACCACGAGCCGGGCTGTATAATACGGGACTAAAGTGATAATCAACTATGCGAGCTGCCCAGTTGACCACACACCGCACGACCGATGAGCTGGAACAGGCGTACCGAGCTGCCACGCGACCCGTCGAACGCTCACGCTGGCAACTT
>NZ_SMMH01000030.1 GCF_004634215.1 Deinococcus fonticola
AAAGTGCCCAAGTCGGCCCCACCTACAATTCGGTCTCTTGAACCTACGCTAAGGACGGGCTTGTTGACCTGGACGGCTTGACTGAGACCCATTGTGAGGCTCCCAGTCCAAGACACAACGCTAAGGAGATTCAGTCCTCTGGGACGATCATTTTTTCGTTCAACTTCTCAAAAACGGATTATGTTGCGCCTCGTCATGGGAATTGCTGTGCAGCGTGTCAAAGTTGCGCTTTTGCAAAATACCTGAATACTTACTCATCTGTTACATTGAACGAGTCTGACCTGCTCAGGCCGCCATGACCCGCGAACCACAGGAGATCAACATGACGACCCGAACAAAAGCCACCAATAACGCACTCTACGTCGCCACCCTGGTGCTGGCTGCGCTGGCTGGGGCATTGCTTTACTACATTGCCAAACGTCCCACGCCACGCGAACCCTTAACCACTTCCGTCGCCGAACGCCTGATCCGACCTGACAGTCCCAGCCTCGGGCCAGCAGATGCCAAAGTGACCATCGTGGAGTTCTTCGACCCGGAATGCGAAGCCTGCCGCGCCGTGGAACCGGCCCTGATGGAACTGATGCAGAAGTACAACGGGCAGGTGCGCCTGGTTGCGCGGTACTTCCCGCTGCACGCCAATTCCACGCTGGCGGCGGGCCTGATCGAAGCGGCAGCCCAGGACAGCGCTGATAAACGCTGGCGCATGCGTGATTACCTGTTCGAGAAGCAGGGAGAATGGGGCGAGAAACAGCAGCCGCAGACCAATTTGTTCCTTGAATACGCCGAGAACATGGGCCTAGACCGTGCAAAAGCGCAGGCCACGATGGAATCCGACGCGGTGAAGGAACTGCTGGCCCGTGACCGTCAGGACGGCGAAGCGGTGGGTGTGACCGGAACGCCGAGCTTCTTTGTGAATGGTCAGCCGCTCCCCGAACTGAGCCTCACTGCCCTGGAAGGTGCAATTAAAACCGCTCTGGAAGATTAATTTCAGCATGAGAATGACCTGGTATAGAGTTGCTCTGATACGGATTTGAACTTTACTTCGGGCCTCCAGGAAAAGCGCCCGGATGCCCTTCGCGCCGTTCAAATCCGTCGTTTCTTCCACTCGCATCTGCTCGGATGAACAAAAGTGATCCCACTTTTATTCATCGAAGCCGTATGACTCCCTCTGCTCACTCACCCTTTCACTTCCCGCTGAGGGTAATCACGGTGTCCTTGCCCTCCTGCACGGCGGTGTAAAACAACTCGGCTGGCACGCTGCGGCCCAGGAACACCGAGTAGTTATTGCGGCCTCTCAGTTCGTCTTCCAGCAGCACGTATCCGGCGCGTTTCAACGGTTCCATCAAGGCGAGTGGTTGCCAGCCTGTCAGTCGGTACTGTTCCACACGCGTCAGGCCCTCCCTGACTTCCTGGCGGTAACTGGCTGATTGGGGACATTCCTGAGTCATTCCCGCAGGAACTGGAAAAAGCCCGTTCCAGACCAGGCCGGGTTGCTCAAGGCAGTACATCACCTGCCTGCGTTGCTTCACGCCGAAAAAATACGCGCCCAGGGCAACCACGCTCAGGCCCAGGGCGGCGGAAAGAACCCTATTCGCGGGCGTGTTCAAGGGCGTTCTCGATCAGGGTGGTGACGTGGCTGTCCAGCAGGCGGTAGTACACCACGCGGCCTTCCTTGCGGGACGTGACCACCCGCCCGGTTCGCAGCAGGCGAAGCTGGTGACTGACGGCACTCTCGGTGATGCCCACCACGGCGGCTAGGTCGCACACGCACAGTTCGCTGGCGTGCAGGGCGCTCACCATTTTCAGGCGGGTCTGATCCGCCACCAGTTTCAGGAAGGACGTGGCCCGGTCAACACAGAGTTCGTCCGGTAGGGCCTGTTTTGCTTTCGCCACCGACTCCGGGTGAACGCAGGCCACTTCACACACGTCGTCAGGCTGGGTCACGGAGGCAGGCACCACTCCATTGTAAGGCGCGGCGGTCATTCCATCACCGCCAGCACGTCCTGCGCGACCCGTGCCGTGTCGGTGGTCACCTGCGAGTAATCCCACACCAGTCGCCTGTTCCCGTCCGCGTCCACCAGGTACGTTCCGGTGGTGTGATTGACCTGGTAGTCCAGTCCTTTGGCGTCCACGTACTGATACCCCACGCCCCAGGCTTTTGCCGCCTCGGTCAATTGAGGTTCGGGGATGATCATGCCTTTGGCGTGCGGATTGAAGTATTTGACGTATTCGTTCAGTTTGCTTACGGTGTCACGTTTCGGATCAACCGACACCAGCAGTGGCACGAAGTTTGCCTGCTTCTCTTTCGGAAGCGTCTGCCGCACCCGTTCCAACGCTGCCAGGGTGGTGGGGCAGAAATTCGGGCAGTTCAGGAACCCGAAGAACACCGCCACCGTCTTGCCTTTCAGGTCACTCAGGGCCAGCGGCTGACCGTCCTCGCCTGTACCCACCAGGGCCGGGGCTGGGCTTTGCCTGTCGTAGGCCGTGCCGAAGAACGACAGCGGATTGGTCATGCGGTCATAGATCAGTACACTGCCCAGCAGGGCCGACACGGCGAGTAAAGCCAGGGTGGCGGACTTCTTCCATGAACGCGGCGCAGTGGTGGTTTCAGTCGGTTCAATCATTTCAGGGGTGGTCACGGGTGAATCTCCATGTGTCCGCCAGCGTGCGAATTGGAGGCTTCTATCTGCACGGTGACGTGTTCAATCTCGTACTGCTCGGCCAGTTCAGCGACTTGAGCGGTCAGGTTAACAGCAGGGTCAGGGCTAACGAGGTGAACCGTGAGGTTGTTCTCGCCACTGGTGACGCTCCAGACGTGCAGATCGTGGACTTCCTGCACACCGGGTAAAGCCGCGATCTCGGCCCGCAGGGCATCCAGGTCAAGGCCGTCCGGCACGCCTTCGAGCAGCACATTCACGCTGGCCTTGAGCAGCGTCCAGGTGCGCGGCAGCACCCACAGGCCGATCAGTGCGCCCAGCACCGGGTCAATCCAAGTGAGGCCCGTGAAGCGAATCAGGATGGCCCCGAGGATCACCGCCACCGAACCGAGCAGGTCACCCATCACCTCCAGGTAAGCCGATTTGACGTTCAGGCTGCCTTCACTGCCGCCCACCAGCACGCGGGCGCTGATGATGTTCACGACCAACCCCAGCGTGGCGACGATCAGCATGGGGGTGGTCTGCACGTCCACGGGTTCATTCAGGCGTTTGTACGCCTCGAACAGGATGTAAAACCCGATGGCAAACAGCGCCCCGGCATTCAATGCGGCGGCCAGAATCTCCGTGCGGCGATACCCGAAAGTGCGGCGCTTGTCCGCTGCCCGCTGGCCCATCCTGATGGCGAAAAGGGACAGGGCCAGGGCGGCCACGTCGGTCAGCATGTGTCCAGCGTCCGAGAGCAGTGCCAGACTGCCGGACAGGATGCCGTACACGACTTCCACCACCAGAAAAGTTCCGGTGAGGGCCAGCGCAATCGTGAGTTGACGGGCGTTGGCGTCCTTGCCGTGACTGTGGCCCCCACTGTGACTGTGACCTTCAGCCATGATCCATGTTCTCCATCTCTGAATTATCCGGCTCTGAATGATCCGGCTCTGAATGATCCGGCGTGGTGGACGGCGTGATTGACCGTTCCTTCAGCAGCGCGTCTATGGTGCGAATCTCGGCGGATTGCGAGGACACCACCCGCTGAGCAAAGGAACGCACCAGCGGCTCTTGCCCGGTGTTCAGCACGCTCTGTGCCATCCTGACCCCGCCCAGGTGGTGTTCTCGCATCAGCAGCAGGAACTGGGCTTCGGCTTCCCTGACCGGGAGCGTGTCCAGACTCCGTACCTCGTTCTGCGACGCCATGCCCATCGCCGCGCGATCCATGCCGTGCATAGGTGGGTTCACCCCGGCGACGGGTAAGCCCCAGGCCGTCAGCCAGCCACTCATCTGCCCGATCTGCGCCTGCTGGGTCAGGGTGATGTCCTGCGCCAGCAGTTTCACGTCCGGGTCGCTGCTGCGTTTCAGCAGGGTCACGCTCATCTCCACGGCCTGGGCGTGATGGGCGCTCATGTCGCGCAGGAAAGTCACGTCTGCCGGATTCTTCCGGGTGGATGGCCCCGAAGTGTTCATCAACAGCGCCGTTCCCAGCAGTCCGCCGATCAGCAAAGCCCCCAGGTTAAGGGGCGAGGGCCGTTTCATTTGGTCTCGCTGTACGCCCCGCTGCACGACGCGCCGGATTCCGGGGCGGTGCTGCCCTGCTCGAACTTCTGAATGAACAGGTTGACCCTGGGATCATCAGCCTTCTCCAGTGCCAGTTGCGCGTTCCAGGCGGTCATGACGATGGGGGCATTCTGTTCACTGCGGGGGGACAGGAGGGCGTGCGTGCGGCCTTCCACGGCAGCCTGAAGGGTCTTCACCTCAGCGGGGTTCAGGTCGGGCTTGTACGTGATCCACACCGCGCCGTGTTCCAGGCTGTGAACGGCGTACTCCGAGTAGATTTCCTGGGTGTACACGCCGCAGTTCTGCCAGCCGGGATTGTGTTTGCCGCCCGCAGGTGGGGATTCGGTGTAATCGATTCGTCCCGCCTCGTGTTCACCACCCTTGTATTCAAAGGTCTTGACGCCCGTCAGGGTATCGGTGGTCTTATTGCAGGAAACGAGAAAAAGTGCGACCAGAAGGAATTTTTTCATTGAAGTGTCTCCAGTACATCCAGGGAGAAAGCAGTGAGATTGAAGTTGATCCACGAAAAATCGGTGTGGTGAGCGACTCTTTAAGCCTTCACGCCGAACAGACTGCCGATCAAGGCGCTCAGGGCCATTGCCACGGCCCCCCAAACGGTGACGCGAACCGCGCCTTTCACTCTGGACGCCCCGCCTGCGTGCGCTGCCAACGCCCCCAGTACCGTCAGGCTGCCTGGAACGGTTGCGCCCGGAGTTGCTCGGTAATGCCCAGTTCTTCACGGGCGTGTGCGCCCAGCGCGTCCGCTGCCGTGAGTTGCTGCGCCACCTGTAAAGCCAGCGTGGGTTCCACGCCACGCGAAACGTAAATGTCGGCAAGTTCCTGCAATTCCCGTTCAGGCTGCTCGCGTAGTTCCCTGGTCTCTTTCGCCAGGTCGGCGTTCTCCGTGTCCGCCTGTGATTGCACGGACACGTACTCACCTGCGGCCATTGAGGTTGCTCCGGCCACCAGCGCGGCCACGCCCGCCAGGAGAATGGTGCTGGCGGTCACGCCACGGGCGGCGGCGACGCCTACCACCACGCTCGACACCGACACCACTCCGTCATTAGCACCGAGTACGGCGGCCCTGAGCCAGTTCACGCGCCCGGTATTGTGCTGTTCCTTATGCAAATCAGTCATGGTTGCTCCAGTGCGGCAAGGATTTGTGGCCGCTGCTCATCGAAACGCCCGTAGAACGCCTGCTGACCGATCAGGGTGACGGGGGCGATGCGCACGCCGTCCGCTCTGAGTTGCATTTCCGCCAGGGCTTCAGGATCGCCGCGCACGTTCTTCTCGGTGAACGGCACGTTCTCGCGCTTCAGCAAGCGTTTGATGGCCTCGCAGTCGGCGCAGTCAGGAACAGTGTAGAGGGTGACTTCCAGATTCTTCATTTGGTTCTCCAGTCGTTAAAGCCAGCGGCGCACCTGCTGGCGGTAAGTGTCGTACTGTGCGCCGTGCAGGCTTCCCAGGTGCGCTTCTTCCAACCGAACCTGCACCTGCATCAAGACCTCCCCGGCAATGAATACAGCCAGGGTTGCGGCGTTGGGCAGCACCAGGAACAGACCCAGCAGGTTCACACGCATGCCCAGAAAAATAGGATTGCGGGACAGAGCAAACGGGCCACGCTGGATCAGTTCGGTTCTGTTGTTGCGGTCAATGCCGATCCGCCAGGACGCGCCCATTGCCCCCTGCGCCACCGCGATCCACACCAGTGAAGCCAGCAGCAGCCCCCAGCCCAGCAGACGCAGTTCAGTGCGAATAAGGGGAACGATTGGCCCCAGCCAGGCCAACAGGTGCGGTGTGAAGGTAAACAGCAGCACCACGCCCAGCACGCCGAGCAGCACGAACCTCATGGCCCGCCCCACGTACCCGTGCGCCGAGTCATCGAAGGGCAGCACCATCGGGTTCACGCCCGTGGTGCGCCACAGGTGCACGCTGCGCCACACGAACGCCACCACGAAGTACAGCAGCATGTAAGCCAGGAGCATGAGGGAAGCGCCGTTCATATCAAATGTTCTTTCCTTTCCAGCGCAGCAGGCGTAAGGCATTTGCCGTGACAATCGCCGTTGCGCCTGTGTCGGCCAGAATCGCCATCCACAGATTGGTGTACCCCAGCAAGGTGGTGACCAGGAAAATGGCTTTCAATCCCAGCGCAAAAGCGATGTTCTGCTTGATGTTCTGCATGGTGTCGCGGGAGAGTTGCACCAGTTCCGTTACGCCCTGCACTTTTTCCTTCAGCAATGCGGCGTCAGCGGTTTCCAGGGCCACGTCCGTGCCGCCACCCATCGCAATGCCGACATCCGAGCGGGCCAGTGCGGGCGCGTCGTTGATGCCGTCTCCCACCATCGCCACGCCGCCCTGCGCCTTGAACTGGTCAATGAGTTTGAGTTTGTCTTCCGGCATCAGTTCCGCTTGCACGTCAAGGCCCAGTCCGTCGGCAATGGCTTTCCCGGTGCGCTGGTTGTCCCCGGTCAGCATCACCGGATGAACGCCCAGGTTGCGAATCTGAGCGAGGGCCGCTTTGGCGTCTTCACGCGGTTCGTCCCGGATGGCAACGATCCCGATGACCTGCGCGGCGTCGTGCAGTACCACAGCCGTTTTGCCTTCGCTTTCAAAGCGGGCGATGGTGTTCTGGGCCTCCGTGCTGAAGGTGGTGTGTTCGGCAGCATACTTGGGCGAACTGACGGAGAGGATGCGGCCTTCCACGCTGGCCTCCACCCCTTTGCCTTGCAGGGCGCGGGCATCGGTGGCACTGGGGAAAGTGATGTTGCTCTTTTTCGCTTCGTCCAGAATGGCTTTCGCAAGTGGGTGACTGCTGCCCGACTCGACCGCTGCCGCCAGTCGCAGGACTTCCTCGCGGTTCCCGATCACGTCAGTCACGCGGGGCTTCCCGGCGGTGAGCGTCCCAGTCTTGTCAAAGGCAATGGTTTTCACGCTGCCGATGGTTTCCAGCGCCGCGCCACCCTTGATGAGCAGGCCGCGCCGCGTTCCGGCACTGATGCCGCTGGTAATGGCCGCAGGGACGCTCAGCACCAGGGCGCAGGGGCAGCCGATCAGGAGCAGTGCAATGCCCTTGTAAAGCCACGGATACCATTCCTGTCCCAGGAAGAGGGGCGGGATGAGAGCGGTCAAGGCAGAAACAGCGACCACGCCGGGCGTGTACCAGCGGCTGAAGCGGTCAATGAAGCGGGCGGTGGGGGCCTTGCTGCCTTCGGCTTCCTCGACCATGTGAATGATCCGCGCAATGGTGTTGTCGTCCGCGCCTCTGTCCACGCGGATGGTCAATGCGCCGTCCGTGTTAATGCTCCCGGCGTACACGCTGTCCCCCTCGCCCTTGCTGACGGGAACGCTTTCCCCAGTCACGGGGCTGTCATCCAGGCTGGAACGGCCTGAGAGGATGGTGCCGTCAGCGGGAACGCGAGCGCCGGGGTTCACCTGCACGGTCTGCCCCACCTGCAAGGAGGTGGCGGGGACTTCTGTGGTCGCACCGTTCTGCACCAACAGTGCAGTTTTGGGAGCCAGGGCCGCGAGCGCTTGAATGCCCTGTCTTGCCTTGCCTGCCGCCACACCTTCCAGCAACTCGCCTACCGCGAAGAAGAACACCACCACCGCGCCCTCTGCCGCCTGCCCAATCGCCACTGCGCCAATCGCGGCGAGGCTGACCAGCATGTTGATGCTGAATGGATCGCCCAGTCGCGCACTCACCAGGGCTTTTTTCGCCAGGGGCCACACGCCCAGCACGGTCGCGGCAATGTAACCCCATTTTGCCAGTCCCGGCTCAATGAAACTGAACAGCCAGGCCAGGGCCAGCAGAATACCGGACGTGACCACCAGTTTTCCCTGGTTCGTCTGATACCAGGGTTTGCCCCGATCAGCCGGGTCATTGTGACTGGGACCATGCGCGTCAGCAGGGCCAGCCTGGGCAGCATGACCGTGACCCGAGTGATCGTGTCCGGCGTGGTCGTGTTCCTCATCACGTTGGTCGTGCGTGGGCATCACGCCGCCAGAAATAAGGGAAGGGACATACCCGAGTTGCCGGAGGTTGTTCTCCAGTGTGGTGCGGGGCGTTTGTGTTTCGTCCAGTTCCAGGGTCAGGGTTTGTTTGGTGAAACTGGTTTTCACGCCGCCTGTACCGGGCAGGTGATCGACCATCTTCTCCACTTTTGCCACGCAGGAGGCGCAGTCCATGCCTTCCACGAAGTAGGTCAGCGGGGCTGAGGGTGCAGGTGTTGCTGGCGTCACGACAGGAGAAGGGCTGATTTCCTGTCGTAGCGTGGGCGTGTAGCCCAGAGAACGCAGGTTTTTCTCCAGCGTGGCCCTCGGGGTCTGTCCTTCGTCCAGTTCCAGGGTGAGGGTCTGTTTGGTAAAGCTGGTTTTCACGCCTGCGGTGCCGGGCAGGTAGTCGATCATCTTCTGAACCTTGGCAACGCAGGAAGCGCAGTCCATACCGTCTACGAAGTAGGTCAGGGTGGCGGGGTGTTCTCGCATACTCACCACACTATATCTGAACAATTGCTCAGGTATTAAAGAGGATCGGAAGACAACCTGAAGATTCGACCCGTAAGCAATCGACAAGCCTCACCCTTCTGAATTCCGTTTCACGATGTTCATAACGGTGTTTTTACTGAGGTGAAGTTCAGTGGCAATCTTTCGATATGACTTTCCCTCAGCTCGTAACTTCAGCACCTTGGGGGTGTTTTAAGGAAGCTGCTACGAAACGCAAAGTAGCAAATTCACCCACTCAGACGCAGATTGTGGGCTTGAGGCTTTGAGTTGGTAAGTTCCGAAATATGGAAATGGTCTTGGCACTTTGGGGTGAAACGGTAGATTTCTGCTGTTTTCTGGCCGCGAAAGTCCTTAAAAGCAACAAGAAGTGCCGACACTGCCGAAAATCGGTACATCTCTACCGTGTCGCTTGTGAAATGGCTTCACTTTGCGCTTGGTGGCACGTTCCTTAGAACACCCTCCTGCATGGGCGCAGGCTTCTTGGGCTTGGTCACTGCACGGTATTTGCCTGCTCGTGTTCCTCGCGGCGCTTCTTCTTCAATCAGTGCGCCACGCTCCACCAGCTTGCTAAGAGCTGTTCTGACTTGAACACCCAGTTCGGCGCTGAGACTGCGGGCGCTGTGTTCGCCGGGGTTGTTGTAAATGTAGAACCACACGAGTTTTTCAACGGTTGGCACATCAGCGTCGGCAACTTGTGGGGGAAGTTTGGGCATGTTGCCAGTGTAATCTATATGCAACATTAGAACCTTTCTGTGTTTCCTGGCGCAGCTTGCGCGTGCCAGTTGGTTTTTCGCCGCAAAGCGCAGCACTTGCGGCCTGTCCTGCGCTTCCTGACTGAGCGCAGCGCAGTCAGCGGGCCGCGCAGTTGGCCCCAGCTTGCGCCGGGGCCTCCCTGTCCTCCGTTCAGGCGTGGCCGTTGAACAGGTGGCCGCCTTTGCCTTCGTACACGTCGCCGCTCAGTTCCAGGTCACGGGCGAAGGCTGCAAAGTCGAAGTAAGAGCGCAGATTCTCCGGCAGCCCGTCCAGCAGGCCGCAGTCCTCGGCGTACTGCTCGGCGTAGTCCTTGACGCTGTCAAACTGGCCCAGATAGGCGTCCTGGATGTGTTCGGCGCTCAAGTCATCCCAGCCGCGCCAGTCCACCCAGGCGGCCACGATGCCGGCGGCGCCTGCGCGGTCTAGTTCTTCCAGGGCGGCGACATACGCGGCGGCGCGGTCAAGGCTGCTGATTCCTGGCGGCAGATTGTCCGTGTCCATGATCTCCCACTCTTCGGCGTGGGGTTCGGGGCTGGCTTGCAGAATTTCCAGGGTGGCTTCCCACATTTCGGTGGGGTCGCGGCTGACCTGCATCCATTCGCCGTGCAGGGTTCCGGCGTTGTAAGCGGCCAGGCAGCCGACCCACAGCGCGGGCGCGTCCGGGTCGCGGTGATTGAGAAGCGGGGAAGTGTAAGCGGGGGCGGTGCTGCTGGTGTTGGTCGTCATGCTGGGAACCTCGCTGAGGGCATGTGAAAAAAAGCGCGACTGGAACGGGGGAAACCTGCCCCGGACTGAACCGGGGCGCGTGCCTTACCTGAGCCAGTTGGTGGCCTGCTCGTCTGGCGTGCCGAGATGGCGCGGGTCGGTGGCGTTGTCGCGGGCTTGCTGTTCGGCGTGGGCGGCGTCCAGCAGGGCGCGGGCTTCTTCTTCCGTGAGGGCGGTGAGGGACTCCACCGGGCGACCCGTCAGGCGGCGGGCCTGGGCGTACCGTTCGTCTGTGTGCCAGATGTTCGCCAGTTCCTTGTGAAGTTCACGGGCACGCTGGCGGGTGATGGTGGCGGGCGTGGCCTGGGGCGTGGGGGCGGGGGCGCTGGCCTGCACCTGCGCGGCGCGGGCTTGCAGGATGTGCAGCAGTTGCATGCCTTCGCGTTCGCTGAGCTGTTCGGCCTGCGTGATGTCGCGGCCAGTCAGGGCGCGGGCCATGCCGAGGGGGTCAGCGGCTCCGGCGGCGGTGAGCACATTGAGCAGAGCGCAGGCGCGGGCGGTGGGCAGCGGGTCGGCGCTGTAGCCGCTGTAGTCCTTGCCTGCTAAGGGCCGCAGGGTTTGGGCGGGCTGGCGTCGTTTGGGCGCGTCCGTGACAGGTGCGGGGCCGCTGAGTTGCTGCCAGACCAGATCGGCGGCGGCGCGGGCCAGGGCGGGCGCAGTGTGGTCAGTGCCCAGCGCGACCAGGGCGCGGGCGTGGTTGGCGGAAAGCCGGAAGGTGATAAGGTCGGACATTGACAACTCCTTGAACTGGGGAAGTCAGCGGGGGCGGAACTGTAGGAGGTGACGCCCCTCACTGCTGCACTTAGCGTAGCGTATATGCAACGCTATGTAAGTGTCTTAGTGCACAATATAGGCAACACTAAATAAGCAAAACCGCGCCTAGTGCGCGGTTGCAATTAAAACAATGGCGGCATGTCAGGCGGTGGCGACCACAACCAACCAGCAACACCAGCGACGGCGGCAGAGTGCCAGGTGCCGGGGGGTTGATAGGGTACGGCGGGCGGTGGAACTGGGCCAGCATAGAAAACGGCCACACCAGACCAGGCGCGGCGCAGGGCTAGGGACAGCGCCAAAGTTGAACCGGGGCCAAGCTGACCGGCGGGCGGGAACACTGCTACAGCCTGCGCGAACTCGACCACGCGGCGGGTACGCTGCGCCAGGGCGCGGGCGCTGCGGTCGTAGGCGCGGCACACCAGCACGCGGGGCAAGTGGTTTAACGCCAGGTAAGCCGGGGGCAACAGCCGGGCAGGGCGCACACCAGCGGCGGCGGCAGCGGTGCGGGCGGCGACCTGATCCACACCACGGGCGCACCCGGTGACCACCGAGCCGCCCGCCTGCGCCACGGCGGCGGCGAACTGCCCTACGGGGTAGGGGCTGCCGTGCCGGGAACCGACCACAGCGACCACCCCGGCCAGTGGGAAAGCCGGGACGGGGGTCACTGCTGCACCTGCTGGGCGGTGTACTGAGCGAGCACACCAGACCACCACGCGGCGGCGGCAAGCTGGGCGGCGCGGGTGCCCTGGCACTTGAACCAGTACGCCCCACACGGGGCGCGGCGCACACTGACGCGCAAGCCGAAGCGGGCAGCAACAGTGCGGGCGCTGCACTGGGCCACGGTAGCCGGGTTGGGTGTACTGGCAGGGATACGCAGGGCCAGCGAGGCGGGCGCGGAGCGGTGACGGTTGCACCAGACCCAGGCTGCGCCGGGGCAACCGGACACGCGAACAGCAACACTGCCGGGGCGGGAACCAAGAACGGAAGCGGAAAACAGGCGGGTGGGTTGGATGTTTTTCATGGTCTTAGTGTAGCATATATGCAACACTAAAGAGGTAGGCCAAGACACAATAATCCGCGCCAGTACAAAGAAAAAGAAAAGTATACAGACCGAAAAACCAACAGAAAACACAACGGGAACAGGCCGGGCGCTGCGAACCGACCAGTGGCCGCAAGCCTGCCGCGCACCCGGCAAACTGCCGGGAAAATCGGGACACCGCCCCCGAGAAACAAGCGAGGCCGACGACGGACGCAGGGCCGCCCCAAGCCGGAGGAGTGCCGAGCGGAGGGAACATGGCCCCCAACATGAAGGAAAGACATTTAATCGTGTTGGACGCAGTTTTATTCAGCGCACGGCGCGTCAGTTGCGAGAAATGACCGACCCGAACCGAGGCCAGGGCCGCACGCGCCCGCCGTTTGGGCGCGGGTGACCCTGGGTGAGCGTGAGGGAAGCCCCAAGGTGCCCGGCCACGTCGCCCGCCGACCACCACGACACCGCAACACCAGCAGCCAGGACGCCAGGCAGAACACGCCCACACCGAGCCGCCCCATTGCGGCGAGGGTGTGCCGCCTTCGGCGGCGTGCTTCTTCGCGCCTAGACTGGGGCCATGCGTTCTGTTGCTCTGGGCTGTGCTGCTCTCCTTTGCTTCTCCACCGCCCAGACGCAGTGGTCTGACCTTTCCGGGATGGTGAGTGGTTACGACTCGCTGCTGCCTGGCGGAGATCTGATAAGGGTCTGAACTCTATTCCGCCCATCCGGGAACAGCACCCGAATGTGCTCTGCTGCGCAGCTTTACAAGTCCACGCCGTCCAGACCCGTATCAGGCTAAACGCCGCTAATACGCGCTGCGTACTTAACTGCGCTGGAAGACCTCATCCAGCGTGGTCACCACGTCGTACTTCAGTTCTGCACTTGCCGGGTCGGCGGCCAGCACAGCGAAATGCTTGCGGCCACACTTGATCTTCTGTTGCTCAGCGCTCCGCAGCGCCTCAGTAAACAGCGTACTTTTCGTTTCGGCCACGAAGCAGAGCTTTTCCTGACCGTCCCTTTGGAGCAAGATGGCCCAGTCGGGGTTGTAGTTGCCCAGCGGCGTAGGCACCTTGAACCAGTTCGGCAACTTGGCGTACACCCTCACGTCAGCGTGGTTTTCCAGATCCTGCGCGAACTGGCGTTCAACTTCCGAATCGAAAATCACCTGTTCGTATGCGCCCTTTTTAGCTTCCAGCAACTTGCCCAGGCTGGACTGTAGAGGCGTATCCAGCAGCGACTGGGCGTATTCCTCGCCCGTTTTGTTGTACTTGATGCCCGCCACCAACTGCCCGACCTTCTGCATGTTGATGACCGTGGCTACCTGCTCGATAAAGGCCTGGGGATTGCGGGTGAAGTCATCCAGCCGTTCCGACTGCCGCAGGATGGCGCTCAGGGTGCGGCGCGTGAGTTCGGTGCGGTCTTGCAAGCTGCCCAGCAGGTCGGGCAGTTCCAGGTCGTTTTCCTGCAAGGTGGTGGGCGCATGG
The DNA here is from genome assembly GCF_004634215.1 of Deinococcus fonticola. NCBI lineage: Bacteria > Thermotogati > Deinococcota > Deinococci > Deinococcales > Deinococcaceae > Deinococcus > Deinococcus fonticola. The sequence continues at coordinate 13,512 of NZ_SMMH01000030.1, forward strand.
GTGGTGACTTTGCCCACCTGCACGCCGCCCCGGTCGACCTGCATTTCGGCCACAGCGGTCTGTACTCGCGTGCGGGGCACTAGCGGCATCTCCCGCACGGCTTCAACACACTGCGCGATGAGTTGGTCTGTATCCACCTGCACTTCGTAGGTGGTGCGGGCCTTGATGCGGTTCCAGAGTTCCTTGAATTCCGGGTCATTCAGCACGGCGCGGTTGGGGAACACCGTGCGCGAGTTGTCGGCATCCCGAATGTCCAGCTTGCCCGCCAGTTTCCTGAGCACCGCTTCGATTTCGGCCCGCGCTTCCTCGGCTTCGGGGGGAAGCTGCACTGTGCCCGCCTTCAGGTCGGTGCGTAAGCTGTCCTGCACCTTGCCGCTGCCGTCCAGGTACCCCTGCTGGCGCAGGTAAGCGTGTACGGCCTCAGACTGCTCCACGCCCAGCGCCGCCGCCGTGCCGTCTGCCGCCGTGACCTGAATGGCGGCGAACTGGTGCGGCTCCACCACGCCGAACCTGATCTGCAAGTCGTCCTCGATTTCCTTTTGAAGCCCGTCGGCAAAGTCCTGATAGGACTCATTGGCAATGACGGTCAGCACGTTCACGCCGTCGTCGCGCACGCGTTCGCCCTGCTGATTGACGGCCAGCCGCAGCCCGCGCCCGATGGTCTGCCGCCGCTCGCGCTCGGTGCCGATTTCGCGCAGCACGCAAATCTGGAACACGTTGGGGTTGTCCCAGCCCTCGCGCAGCGCACTGTGCGAAAAGATGAACTTGAGGGGCGTGCCGAAAGACAGCAACTCTTCTTTCTTCTGCATGATGAGGCTGTAAGCGTCGGCGTCATCCGCTGTACTGCCTGACGTGTCTTTTACACGGCCTTTCTTGTCCCGACTGAAATAGCCGTCATGCACACTGGCGGCGGGGTTTGTCAGGTCTGCACCCTCGAACAGCAGCCTGTAACGCGGGTCTTTGCGGGCGCGGTCGTACTCCTGCTCGAACATGACCGCGTACGGCCCCTTCAGCGCCTCGCCTTCCGCGTTGTAGGCGCGGTAGTTGTCCACCTTGTCAATAAAGAACAGGCTGAGCACCTTGATGCCCTTGGGCCGCAAAAGCAGTTCCTTATCCAGATGAGCGCGAATGGTGCGGGCAATCATGGCGCGGGCCAGATCAGCGGGATTGATGCCGCCATATTCCTGACCCACGCCCAGCCAGAGCACGTCACCCGGCACCTTCAATTCCAGGGCCGTGTCGCCCTTCGCGGCGCGAATTTCGCCCACAAAAATGTCGCGGTACAGGTCGCGGTTGCCGGAACGCTCGAACAGACTGTCGCCGTCCTGCACCTGAATTTCCTTGCGCGTGACCTTGCCCGCCTTATCCGCCACGTCTATTTCCAGCCTGGCCGTGGGAACGGTACGCGCCGTGCCCTTTTTGATTTCGGCCACGCGCACATAAGGCTTGTTGTGCCCGCTGACCACCTGCATGGACGCCACTTCTATGGCCTTGACCAGCTTGCGTTCGTAGGCATCTACGGCGTCCAGCCGGAAGACCATTTGTGTTTTGTCCAGCGGCGTGGCGCTGTAGCGCAGGGTACACAGGGGGTTGAGCAGCGCCAGCGCCCTACGCCCCTGGCCCTCGCCGCCCTTTTTGGCCTTGCCCGTCAGCTTGCCCGCGTCGCCGTACACGCTCTGCGGCTCATCCACAATGAGGACTGGATTCGTGGCCCGAATCAGGTCAATCGGCTTTTCGCCGCCCGTCTGTTCGTTGGGGCGGTGAATGACCCGCTCGGCCTTGCGTCTGCCGCTTGACCCTTCAGTTTCTTCGGCGGCTTCCTGCACGCTGTAAAGCGCCTGAATGGTCGCCACCATAAAGCGCAGGCTGGAACTGGTCGCAAAATCGCGCACCTGGTTCAACTTGGCGCTGTCGTAGGCGTAAAAATCGTACCCCTTGGCTTCCGGGTAAAGCGTGCCGAAATGCTCGCGGGTCATGTCCAGCGACTTCATCACGCCTTCCTTGATGGCAATGCTGGGCACCACAATCACAAACTTGGTAAACCCGTAACGCCGGTGCAACTCGAACGCCGTGCGCAGGTACACGTAGGTTTTGCCCGTGCCCGTCTCCATTTCTATGGTGTAGTCGCCCACCAGCGGCAGCGGCGAGGGCGCAAGGCCGTTTGCCAACTGAATACCGTTCAGGTTGCTGTGCACTTCTTCTGGCAGCAGGCTGAGGCGGTTCCCCACCCCCAGGTCTGTTTCCGCCATGCCCAGCGTGCTCATGTTGCCGCGCACGCCCGCCGTCACCGTAAATTCTGAGCGGTTAATCTGCTGGCCCGCGAACAGCCCCGCCACCGCTTCTATGGCCTGGCCCTGATAGTCCAGATTCGACTCGAACTGGATTTTCACAACGAACGCACCACCCAGTTGCGGCCCAGCACCTCGGCCCGCTGGGTCAGGTACTTGCTGAGGTTCAGCTTGGCATTGTCATTTTCAAAGGCACTGTCCAGAAAGAGCACGTGCGCCTCGCCCGCCGGGTTCTCGGCGGTGAGCCAGTCGGCCATGCCCTGGCCCAGCTCCTGCACCTGCGCGGCGGCAATACGGCGCTCCAGGCACGCCACCAGCGCCCCGCCGCCCACCAGTTGCACCTTCAGGCCCGCTATGGTGCGTTCCTCTATAGGCGTGGTCAGGGGCAGCCCCAGCTTGAGCAACACTTCGTACAGCACGTCCCTGTCGGTGCGCCCCGCCTTGATGTTGTCCTCGGCGCTGAGCAAGGCCGCTTGAACGTCCTGACGCGCCGCGTCACCGTCCCACGCCGCCACGTTGCTGCTGTCCAGCTTGAACACCCGAAAGCCCGTATCCCCCGCGAACATGGGATTCTCGGCCTTCACCTTGGCCCCCGCCCGGCGCAGGCGTTCCTTGGTCAGTTCGGCAATGTTACGCGGCACGCCCAGCGAGTCGCAGAAGTCGGCGGCGGTTTTCTGCTCGGCCTTGGCGGGGTCTAACGGCTCGGGCAGTTGCACCAGAATGAACTGACGGTTGCCCCCGTCGGCGGCATTCTGAGCCATAACCGCGTGGCCCGTGGTGCCAGAGCCAGCAAAGAAGTCAAGGATGATGTCGTCTTGCGAACTCCCAGTTATCTGTATGATATGTGTCATTAATCCCACAGGCTTAGGAAAATCAAATACTTTTTCGCCATTGAAAATATCTCTAACGTCTCGCGTCGCTTTTTTATTACCCTCAATCTTTGTCCATAAATTTGAAGGCTGCTTTAGCCTACCTTCTAGATAGAACTTCTGATAAACCTTCCATACTCCCTGGGATTTCTGCCATTCAATTAACCCCAAGCGCTCCATCTCTTTATACCGTTCTTCACCACAAATCCAGCGACTCTCATACCCGGTAGGAGAAATAGGATAGATAATTGTTCCGTCAGGGGAAGATAGGCCATAATACATAGTAGGCCTATCTTCACGCCTATCCTCGCCACCCGTTCTTCTTAATGAGCGAATTAAATATCTACCTTTTTCATCTTCCCTATCATAGATGACAGAATCGGATTCATCAAATTCGGTTCCTTTGATTTGTGTCAGGCCAGACTTTGAATAAATTAGAATATAATCAAGTTCATTAACAAATCCATCAAATCCACCCCCGGTAGGTGTTCCAGTAGGTCGGGAGACAATCGCCATTAGGTTCTCTTCTCCTAGAACTTCATCTAAAACACGTTTCAAGTTTCCTACTTCCGAATCGTCAATACTGACAAAAATTACGCCGTCATCTCTCAACAATTCCCGCGCCAGTTTCAACCGGGGGTACATCATGTTCAGCCAGTCGGTATGAAACCTGCCGCTGCTTTCCGTGTTGCTGCTCACCCGGCGGCCTTCCTCTAGCTGCCCCGTCAACTCCTGATAGTTCTTCAGGCTGTCGGTGTAGTCGTCGGGGTACACAAAGTCCTTGCCCGTGTTGTACGGCGGGTCTATGTAAATCAGCTTCACCTTGCCCGCGTAGCTGCGCTGGAGCAGCTTCAGCACTTCCAGGTTGTCGCCCTCAATCATCAGGTTCTGGGTGCTGTCCCAGTCCACGCTGCTGGCGGGGTCGGGCCGCAGGGTGGCGCGGGTGGGGGTCAGGGCGTGGCGGCGGGCGCGGGCCTTGCCGTTCCAGGTCAGGCCGTACTTTTCGGGCTGGTCGTCTATCTGGTCGCCCAGAAGTTGTTTCAGGACATCAAAGTTCAGTCGCCCTTCGCTGAAGGCTTCGGGGAACAGGTCGTGTAGGAGGGTCAGGTTCTGCGCGAGACCGTCCTGGCTTTGCGTTTCGGGGTGGTCGGGGGTCAGGTGTTGCATGGGGGCTTCCTTTTGGGGGGTGGGGGGAATGCGGGGGCGGCAAGGGGGTTAGAGCAGGGAAGAAAGCTCGGACACGTCAGGCAATTCGGGCAGGTCGCTTCTGTCCACCGTGAAGGCGGCGGGGTCGTACGTAGGTGACTGGGCCAGAAAAGCGGCCACTGCCGGACTCCAGCCCCGCACTTTTCCGGTGCGGCTTTCTGCCTGTGCTGCGTCAGCCGTGTGGCCCGGCTCGCGGTGCGTGTCGTTCGGGTTCCTGTTCGTTATGCCACCACCTCGCTTGCGGTACGCAGAATTCTAAGTCAGGGTGCTCGCTCACCCGGTGGGCCAGTTCAGCAACAACTGCCGCACCTCTTCCTGCTGCGCGGCCACTGCCCTGGCCTTCAGGTTCAGTTCGGCGCGGCGGGCCAGTGACTTTTCACGGCCAGCGTTGCGGCGTAGGGCAGCGAGTTCGCGTTCCAGCCGGGCGTAGTCCTGCACGGGCTGCCGCAGGGGGTCAGGCTGCGGGTACAGCCGGAATTGCCCGGTCATGGCGGCAATCTGCCAGGACAGCAGGGCGGCCTGCCAGTGGGCGTACAGGTGGTACAGGTCGGCGAAGGGGCGCACGCTGGGGGGCAACTGGGCCAGCAGGGGGGCCAGGAAGGGGCCGGGCAGCAGCGGCACGGCCTGCAAGTCATGTTCCAGCACCACCGCCCCTTCCTGAGCCTGAGAGCGGCGCTTGGGGGCCAGGCTGAGCCAGGTGCTTTCTTGGTCTGCATCCAGTAGCAGCAGCGGGTACGGAATGGCCCGGTGAATCAGTTCGCGCAAGCGGGTCGCCCCGGCGCTGTCGGGTTTCAGGGCGCGGCGGGTCAGGGTCATGACCTGCACCTCGGGGTAGGCGTGCGTGGCGGTGTCGTGGGCCGGAATCGCCACCGTGTCCGGGCGCAGCGCCGCATTCCAGCGCAGTTCGGCCACGCTGGCTTCTATCAGTCGTTTGTCGGCACTGGTGGGCGTGCCGTGTTCCAGCAGCAGCGTTTTGGGAATGCGCTGGTCGGCCAGGGCCTGTGCGGGCAGGGCCAGGGCGGTCAGCACGGCGTCGGGGGCTGGGCTGGCAGGGGGCGGGGCATGGTGGGTCATGCGGGAGCCGCTGGCGGCAAAATCGTCAGGTACGCCACCACCTCGAAGTCTTCCAGTCCGGCAGCATTGCCCCGGCCCGTCTGGGTGCCGCCCAGGCTGAACAGGCTGGCGGCGGCGCGTTCCTCGGCCTTGCCCGTAATGGCACTGATGGCGGCCCCCAGTTGCTTTTGTAAGGCGTCCATGCGCTCACCGCCTCTGGTCAGCTTCTCGAATTGCTTTTCGGCCTGTGGGTCGCGCCCCTGACCCGCACACAGCTTCCGCAGCCTGTCCAGCGCCTGCTTGGCCTGCGTGGGGGGCAGCAGGGCCGCGCTGTCCTCGCCCACATGAATCAGGTAATGCGGCGAGAGGGGATAGTCCTGCGCCGCTTTCAGTGAACGCTCGGTGGCGGCCCGCAACACGAACAGCGTGCCGGGCGGAATCTGCGCGTCGGCATACACCGGGGCGTAAATGGCGGGGGGCAGGGCTTCAAACTGCGCGGCGGCTTCGGGGTGGGCGGCCAGATAGGTGGTCAGGTCGACACGGAAGTCATTCAGGGTCAGGTCAGTGAGGCTCAGGCCACTGCTCAGGTCTTCTATGTCCACCACCGCGTTCTGAAGCTGGAGAAGCTGCTTGCGGCGGTACTCCAGGTCGTTCATGACGTTCCCGGCCTCGGCGGTAATCAGGTTTTCCTCGCCCGTGGCCGAAATGTCCAGCAGCATCATGCGGCCCGACACCCGGCTTTCCAGGTTGATGTACTCGTCGAGTTCCATGTTGGGCCAGAAGTTGACCAGCTGAATCTGGTCGTTGGGGCTGCCGATACGGTCAATGCGCCCGAAACGCTGGATGATGCGAACCGGGTTCCAGTGAATGTCGTAATTGACCAGCAGGTCGCAATCCTGCAAATTCTGGCCCTCGCTGATGCAATCGGTGGCAATCAGCAACTCCAGTTCGCCCTCACGGCTCAGTTCGGCGGGGCGGCCCTTGCTGCGGGGGCTAAAGGCCGTCAGGATGCTGCCCAGGTCGGTGCGGATGCTGGGCAGGTTGGTGCGGTTGCTGCCCGCCCCCGTGACCAGCGCAGCGTGTAGGCCGTGCTCCTGCAAAGCCCAGCCTTCCAGCTGCGCGTACAGGTACTTGGCGGTATCGGCAAAGGCCGTGAACACGATGACTTTGCGGTTGCCGGGGTTAATCGGGTGGCGCAGCTTCCCTTCGATGACCTCTTTCAGCAAGCCCAGTTTTTCATCCTGCGCTGGGAGCACCTTTTGGGCTTTCTCCAGCAAGTTGCTCAGCCGCTCGCGGTCTTCCTGCAAGTCCTGCCGCCACTTCCGCCTGTCCACGTCGGCCAGCAGCACCTTCACTTCGCGGCCCACACCCTGCGTTTCCAGAATGGGGTCGTCTTCTGCGAGGTCTTCGATGCTGGGTTCGCTGATGTCTGCCCCCGATTCCTGCCGGGCATCGAAAGCGTCCAGCCGGGCCAGCGTGTGATTCACGTCCGCCAGTTGGCGCTCCAGCGTCAGCATGAAGGAGTGAACCGCGCTCTCCATGCGCTTGAGCAGGTTCACCCGCAGCAGGTGAATCAGGTTCTGCTCGCGGTCTGACTGGCGGAAGACCAGTCCGGCTTTATCACGGCCCAGTCGAGTCAGGTAACGCCGTTCGTACTCTTCCTGCTTGCCGGGCAACAGGTACTTCATGGGCGCATAAGAGGCCAGGCTGAGCTTGCGAATCTCGGTGTTGATGTCCTGAATGGCGGGGAAAAGTCCGCTGCGGTCGACCGCCGCCTTGATGTTCACGGGCTTTAAACGCTCGGGAAACTTCCCGGTGTCGGCAGTACCGTAGTAGCGCTGGATATGCTTGCGGGAACGGGCAATGGTGAGCAGATCAAGCAGCCGGAAGTAATCGAAGCCCAGCATCTCGGTCAGTTTCTGGGGGGTGCGTTCCGCTTCGGGCAGGCGCTGCCACGCATTGAACTGAAGCTGGGCGCGGCGGGTCGTGTTCTCGACACTGGCAATGCCGTGTGCGGCCAGCGCGTCGTCTTCACCTTCCGTCACGAAAGCAATCTGGTTCTTCAGGTCAGCAAGGCGGTTGTTCACAGGCGTGGCCGACAGCATCAGCACCCGCGTTTTGACGCCCGACTGAATGATCTGCTCCATCAGGCGTGAATAGCGGGTGACGCGGTTATTGACGGCGGCCTTGTTGCGAAAGTTGTGCGATTCGTCGATGACCACCAGGTCGTAGTTGCCCCAGTTGACATGCGCCAGGTCAATCTCGCCGCTCTGGCCCTGCTCGCGCGACAGGTCGGTGTGATTGAGCACGTCATAATGAAAGCGGTCGGCGGCCAGCGGGTTGCGCAGGTCATTGCTGCGGTACAGCGTCCAGTTATCGCGCAGTCGCTTGGGGGCCAGCACCAGCACGCGGTCATTACGCAGTTCGTAATACTTGATAACGGCCAGCGCGGTAAACGTTTTGCCCAGGCCCACGCTGTCGGCCACGATGCACCCGCCCAGCCGCTCCAGCTTGTCGATGACGCCTATGACGCCGTCACGCTGAAAGCGAAACAGCTTCTTCCAGACTTCAGTTTCCTTGATGCCCGTGCCACTCCGGACAATGCGGTCTTCGTCCAGTTCGCCGCCCAAGTCTTTGAACACCTGATAGAGGACAGCGTGGTACAGGCGGTCAGGCACGTTGGGCTGCGCCAGTTCGCGCAAGTAATCCAGCAAGTCCTGCTTGACCTCTGGGCGGGCCGGGGAAGCGGCCCACATCAGTTCAAACCAGCCTGCCAGCATCTGCGCTTCCTCGGGCGAAGTGGACGCCTGAATGAGCGCCAGCGGGTTGCCGGGCACCACACCCAGCCCCTCGGTGGTCAGCGCACACGGCCCGGTAAACACCTGCGTGCCCTGCGCCCCGGCAGACAACGAAATGAAACTCTGAGGCACGGCCCCACTGGCAAAGCGCACCTCGGTGCCGCCCAGCCATTCGGCAAAGCGGCGGGCCAGCGCCGGAAGATTGAGTTGCCCCCGGCGGGTGCGGTCGGTTTCCGCGCCGAACAGTTCCAGCGCCTCACGGCTCGCCGGAAGAATCAGTTGCCGCGCCGAAGTGGCCGTGAGTTCGGGCCACACTTCCTGCAAGCCAAACAGCGAAAAGGAAGACGTGGCGAGCGCCAGCTTTTGCGCGGTGGGCGCTGAGCGCCAGGCCATAAGCACCGTATCCGAACCTTGATTGCGAATGAGTTTCAAATGGAGTCCCCCTCAGTTCTACGTTTCAGGGAAGTATTTCAGGAACAGATATGCCCTTCCAGCACATCCAGAAAGGCCGGGTCATACTCACCGCGAACATGGTCACTGTTCCAGAGGCCACTTTCCCGTATTTCGGCCCGCTGCGCGTGGTGGCCCAGCCAGCCAGGCGAAGGGGCGTCGGTTTCGGGGTGAACGTGGCTCAGGAGCGCCAGACACTGCCGTTCCAACAAAGCTCGCTGACTTTGCGGCCCTGGTTCATCAGGGATGCCCAGCCACAGCACACTGAACTGCCCCAGCGTGCGGCTGACCTGCTGCTCGAACTCTGCTTCGGCCTCGCGGACGGCACGTGGCGCTGAGGAACCCTGTGCCCAGGTGGAGCATCGGTTTCCGGCCTGGGCTTGCAACGCTTCACCCACCCGCAAACGGAAAATGGAGCCGCGATGATTGCCGCTGCCCTGAGCGGTGCCCCGGTGGCCGTAAAGCCGCTTCCAAAGGGAATTCTGACTGCCAGTGCTGATGGCATTGACCCCCACCCTAACCACGCGGGGCGTCACCCCATCCGGACGGTACTCGCCCGGCTCGAAGAAAAAGTAAATCCCACGCTCGGGCCATTCTTGCCGCCCGTGGCACTCGCCCAGCAGCCGCTTGCCGCCACACTGCTCCTCTAGCTGGGCCAGCAGGTCATAAAAACGGGCCAGGTCGGCGGCGCGGGTCATGCTGACCAGCTCCCGCTGCGCACCGCCTGCGCCAGCCAGGTCTGCTGCGGCCCGACGCCCTGCATGTTCTTCAGGGGAAGAGACACCGTGAGGCCGCGTCCTTCCAGCGGAGCTATAAGAAATTCGCTGTACCGCGCCCCGGCCAGCAGGATGACCTGCCCTACGCCGGGCAGGTGAGGTTCCAGCTGAGCCATAACCTGTTTGGCCCACTGGCGGCGCTCAGCTTTGCCCAGAGTGTTGAGGGTCACGTCATACGGGGCCAGCTCCTGCTGCGGGGAAACCACCCCGTGAAGGGCCGAAAGAATGAGCCAGTCATCACCAAAATGCTTCGCAAAGGCGGCCCGTTTCCGAAACAGGGGCGAGGTGTAGAGCTGCTCGGCCAGGGCAGCACTGGCCTGCTTCTTCTTGACACAACCGACCAGGACAAGTGTATGAGGATGGTTTTGCATGGGTGCTCCTGTTTGATGAATTGTGGCAGTAACTACTCAGCACGGTGAACACGACAAAAAACCGACATTGAGTTATCCATTTACAGAATGTTTAGGTAAAATTTAGGAGAAGGCAGATTTTAGTTACGTAAGCTGTCTATGAATATCATGCGATTTATTATCTAATTCCCTCGATTTACGTGCTGAGCAGTTAAGTGGCCAGCGGGTACAGTTACGGGCCTCCGGGGAAAGCGCCCGAATGCCCTCCACTTCCCCCGCCAGCCACTTTTGGCTTCTCCCTCCGGTCGGGGTTTGAACAGGGCATACCCTGTTCTTCACCCGCCAGCTACTTATAACCAGCCTTCTTTGGTCGGGATGTAGGTGATATCGCCCGCCCAGACTGAATTCGGAGTGGTATTGGGGGTTCGCCCCGTACAGTTCAGTTCGCTGGTGCCCTGGAGCCGAAATGCTGCCCCACAAGAAGTGCTACGCTGTCCCGTATGTAACACAGTGACGCTTTCGGCAAGGCCGGACAGACCGACGGCCCCAATAAGAAAATCCCCGCTTTGGCGAGCGAGGACTTTCAAGAACTTTAGACCTGTAACACGAGGCACGAAACACCTCAAAGTTACAGGACAGACGAGGAATTGTCAAAATGTCCCTACAAACCAAACTGACCGGTGCCACCAGCGCCTACGACCTGGCCCGTACCCTGCTCGCCCAGCACGGCATTTCCACGCCTGACCAGGCTTACGCGGCCTGTCCGGACATGCACCCGCGCACCGTGCGCCGCATCTTCGCCGAAGGCCAGATCATTGACGGTCTACCCTCCCCCGCGCCGGATACTGTCCTAAAGGAGAAGGGAGAATTAATTACAAATAATCCTTTACCCCTTACGGACAGCATCAGTCCCGACGACCTGAACACCCTGACCGAGAAGGCGCAGGCGGCGGGCGTGAAGACCTTCAGTGCCGTGACGGCGGTGCTGCGCTTCGGCAACCCGCTGGAACGGGTGGTGAAGGTGCTGGACGACCTGGTGACTCTCGCCAAGACCGCCCGGCCCGCCCGTAGCCCTTCCGGGCTGTTCGTGCACGCCATGCGGCATGGCAGCGACATCAAGCTGCCTGACCCGCCGGAAACGCGCCAGGCAGAGCAAGGCCCCCAGTACCCGCCGCTGAGGGTCGGGGAGTGGGTCAAGTGGAACCTGGAATGGATGCGGGTGCTGGTGCTGGACGGCACCCAGGCGCTGCTGTCGCCCACGGATGACCCGCTGGACGCCTACAAGGCCCCGGCGGACAACCTGCGGCACCTGCCCCGCAGGGCGGCGCTGACGGGGTAGAAAGGTGGGCGGGGTAGGCCGCGCCCCGAAGCTGGTCAGGATGACGGCGCTTCTTTCCCCGGCCCTTCCAGTTCGGCTTCCAGTTCCTCGATGCTGGGCAGTTGCCCTTGCAACTCGGGGGGTAATTTGGCAGCAGCTTGCTGCACAAATTGAAGGTCAGTGCAAGTTTCGGCGAATTTCTTCATGTGGCCGAGGTTTCTGGGACTGAATCCCTTCATGTCGGGGAATTCGGCTTGCAAGTCCTTCGAGAGCCGCTCGATCACTTTTGCGCCCCAGCCTTGCTGGTCTTGCCGCTCCAGGATGGTTTGCCCGATGTGCCAGTAGCAGTACCAGTTCACGGTTGACGCTGAGGGCCGCTCTGATCTGGGCGCTTTTAATCTGGGTTTTCAGGCGCTGAGGAGTGCGGCGTACTCGTCGGGGAGTTGCAGGGAAGCGGGCATTGAACCACAGTGTAGTGACACCGGGTAGAGCGGCGGGTCACTGGAGGGAAATGCCGTCCCAGAGCGTGCCGTGCCGTTGTGCTTTGATTTCTTGCAGCAGTTCGGGGAACAGGGTGGGCATTCCCGTTTTCTCGCGCCGGAGTAGGGCTTCCACGTGCGCGTGGTACGCCTGGCTGGGAAGCACCAGCAGGTTCTCGGGGGCGTTGTTGCGCGGGTTACCGTCGCGGTGGTGAACGATTTCCGTGGCCAGCAGGGGGCGGCCCAGGGTCTGCTCGGCCAGGACACGGTGCAGCAAGCGCCTGCGCCCACTGCGCCTGTCCCTGGTTTTGGCGTAGTGCCCGCCCTTTGGCATAAGGAAAGTTTAGAGCATTTGCCTGAACGCCAGGAAAGGCGTGTTGCCCGCCGCTTGTGAGCCGGGTGGGGTCACGAGAACGGGCCGGGCGTGCCTTCCCTGGCAACTTCCCGGCCCGCGCTCATACCGCAGCTTTACGGCCTGATTTCGAGGCTTCCGCTGCCGTCACTGCCCGCAGGCGGGTAAACCAGAATCAGACTTGAGTTCAGGTTGTACGTCCACAGGCCGGGCTGACTGGGTTGGTACCCGTCCCGGTTCTCGTGTGGCAGCAGGGACGCCTGGCCGTTCTCCACCCAGTAGAAGGTTCCGCTGCGGAAGTTCCACGAGTTAGGCGAGGGGGACGTGCCGAAAATGCGAATGCTGCCGTCCTGCATGACTTCCTGCGGTTGCCACGGCCCCACAGGGTCAGGCGGGGGGGGCGGGTCTGTCCAGTCGATGCACCTCGCGCCCTGCATAGTGCGCGGCCCGTCCTTGCCGGTCAGGGTGACGCTGTAGACCAGCCTGGACGACGCTGTGAGGTTCTCCAGTCCAGCAGGCGGCACGGCCAGGCCGAAGCCGACCATTTCCACGTAGTCCAGCACCTCGTAAACCAGATTCCCGCTGCTGAGGGTGGCCCGGCTGCTTGCGCCGCACTCCGGGGCGTTCTCGATGGTGTACATGCCGGAAGCCGTCATGGTGCCCGTGTAACCCCACATGGGAATGCTCCCGTCGAACCCGTACAGCGAAACTCCGCCGCCTGCTGGCGGCTCGGAGTATCTGGGATCGCTGTAGAAGTAGGGGTAGGCGGTCACGTCGTCCACGCTGGGCGGCGGGGGTGGCGGGGGCGGCGTGAGAATGTCGCACACCACGCCCGTGTACGTCTTCGACTGGCCGCCGTAAGAGATGGTCAGGGCATAATCCACGATCACGTCTTGCCCGTCGTCCGGCATGGCCTCGATGGTGAACTGCGTGATGCTCTGGCCTTTGTCAGCCAGAAACGTCTGGTCGTACTGAAGTTGTTTATCCAGGGTGACGTTCACGCCCGCCTCGCACGTCGTGCCAGAGCGCACCGCGTACCGCCCGGTGATGGTCGCCGCCGGGTCGTGCGGGCCGACCTGCACGGTGCCCACCACGCTCCCACCGTCACGCCAGAGGGACGGGTATGTTTTCGCCGCGCCATACGCCGGGTCAGGCGAACCGTCCGGCGGGTAGAAGCGATAGAACTGCACGCCCGCCACACCAAAGGAGTTCCAGCCCAGGATCAATATTTTCTCGCGTTCGTCACTGAGCCGCACGCGGTAGACTTTCACGTCCCGGTAGAACATCTGCATGACGTGGTAGAGCTTGTCCCACTGCAACGCTTCCCTGTAAGTCATGCCGCTGGACTGGTAAAAGAACGGTTGCAGGAAGTCAACGACACTCTCGCTTTTGATGACCGTACTGCCGGGCAAGCCCAGCAGGGACAGCACCTCGACGGGTTTCGGGGAGCTGGTCGCCTGCGTCCTCAGGCGGGTGAACGTGACTTTGGATTTCGCCAGGCTGGCGTAGGTGTACAGCATTCCAGACGTGGCCTTGCTGACCTGCGCTTCCTCCTGTGCCCTGGTCGCTGGCCCTTCGCACACTTCAATGGGCGTGTTGCTGCTCCACACGTTCCCGCTGGCCTTCAGGTTGAAAGTCAAACGGGCGCACAGTTCACCCGGTTCCGCGCTGTAAGGCGTGCTCCTGGTGACTTTCGCCTGGTAATCCGGGGGCGTCACAGCCAGGTTCATTTTCCCGTTGTAGGCCGCCAGTGTTCCCGGCTCAGCCACCTTGCCCAATCCCAGGATGTACGCCCCGGACAGGTTCACCGTCTGGTTGCCCCAGATGAACGTGGCACTGGCGCGTTTCTTGCCGATGTTCGCCCCGGACTTGGCACGGGTGACCGACAGCACCACCCGCAAGCGGTTCCCCAGGTCAACAGCGTCCAGCGGTTGCAGATTGAGTGACTGCACCAGGGCGCGGCTCTGCTTGCGGTCAAAGGTGAATTCACGGCTGGTGGTGGCATCTGGCGGGGCGTCGGCGGGCGTGGTGGCTGCCGGGCTGGTCGGCGTGGTGGGGCTGGTCGGCGTGGTTGTCGGGGCTGGTGTGGACGGACTGCCGCAGGCACTGAGCAGGATTAAACCCGCGCCTAGCAGTAGTTTTTTCATGTTGACCTCTCAACAAAAAGGCGGCACCTGGCCGCCCTTTTGCTCTCTCGGAAGAAGTGAAGTACGCGGCTTATTTGAAGCGAATGGTCTTGAGTCCCCCCACGCCCCAGCCGTTCAGGCCCAGCAGCACGATGTCTTCACGCCCGGCGCTGGTCGCCACGGTGTACACCGTCGCAGAACGGTAGTAGTAGCCGAATTGCTTCTGTAAGCTGGCGTACTTGCGGGCCAGGGCCGCTTCCGCTTTCTGTTCGGTCGTCCAGTCCTTGCTGTCCCCGGCGGGCAGCACCGTCAACGGCGCGAAGAACTCAGCGAGAGTGGACGTGGTGACGGTGGCGGCGGGGTCGGTTCCGGCCACAGCAGCGAGTCCGGCGGCGTCGGTGGGCAGGGCGGTCACGCCGTCCTTGCTGACAAAGGTGAAGGGGGCTGCACCGACACTCTGATAGTCGAACATGAGGTCTTTGGACGCTTTGTCCAGGGCCACCTTCTCGGCGTTGCGTTCCTCGACGCCCTCGCACACTTCCAGCGGTGCGGCGGTGTTGTTGAACACCAGCGGCGTGTAGTTCGGGATGCTGCCAGCGGCGTTTTCCTTCGTGGTGAAGTTGAAGGACAGCTTGGCGCACATCTTGCCGCTGTCGTTCACGTACACGCCGCTGCGGGTGGTCTTGGCCTGGAAGTCAGGGTAGGACACCTTCATGTCCAGGTTCCCTTCGTAACGCTGGAACATGGTCGGTGCGGCTTCCGGGTAGATGTCCAGGGTGACGCCCTTGGTCTTGTCGTCAATGGGGATGACCTGCTCCTGGTCGTTGCCCCACACGAAGGTTGCCACGGCGCGTTTCTTCCCGGCGTTGTCGCCGGACTTGCTGCGGGTCACCGCAAGCAACACGCGCATTTCATCGGTGGCTGCCTGGGCCTGCATGGTGCCGGTGCGGGCCATGACGTTCTGGGCCGCACCCACGTCCAGACCCAGGGACTGGGCCAGGACTTTGGCACGAACCCCCGTGATGATGAATTCGTTGGCAGCGGTGGAATCGGCGGGGCGGGCAATGGTGCCGCCCGTGACGGGCGTGGTGGTGCCGCTGTCCGGCGTGGGGTTGGTGGTGGGTGGAGTGCTGCCCCCACCACACGAGGCCAAAACGAGACAGGCGGTGAGACAGAGGGCCGACAGGTTCAGGGTGGTACGCATGAGGAAGTCCCTCCCAGGACTGATCTACTTGCGCACCGCTCGGCCTCCCTTGGCTTCTGCTGGTCGTGGGCTGTACCACCCAGTGTACAAATAATCTGCTCAGGATGTGTGGTGGCATGGTGGACGGGTTTCAAAGACCGTCGACCAGTGTGGCCGGAGTGCAGTAAGGAATGAACGACTTAAATACTGCATTCTTTAATAACTGCATTACTGCATTCAGTACATCAACAGTGCAGTGTGCTGCGTAGCGTGCATCCTGTGCGTAGAATGCAGACATGCCACATCGGTTGTTCTACACCCCGGACGAACTGGCCGCCACGCTTCGACTTAGTGGGGAAACCATTCGCCGCCGCCTCAGAAGTGGACAGATGCAGGGGGTGCGCATCGGGGACACCTGGCGCGTTCCCCGTGAGCAGGTGCTGACCCTGCTGGGTGACGCCAGCCTGGAATTACTGGATGCCCAGCTTGACCAGCAGGAGAAAAGCGCATGAAGCTGACCGTCGCCAACCTGAAAGGCGGAGCGGGAAAAACCACCACCGCCGTGTACCTCGCCAACGCCCTGGCCATCCAGGGCCGCACGCTGCTGATTGATGCCGACCCCCAGGGATCAGCCTTGTCCTGGAGTGAAACTGCCGGGGATTTTCCCCTGCCCGTGGTGGCTGCACCGGTCAAGGACTTGAACCGCCGGGTGCCGCAGCTTGCTGAAGGGTACGCCCACGTGGTGATTGATACGCCCCCCGGCGAACTCGCCATTACCCGCTCGGCCATGCTCGCGGCGGACATCGTGCTGATCCCCATTCCCCCTTCGCTGATGGATTTAGACCGCCTGCGCCCCACGCTGGAAGTGCTGGCGGAACTGGAAGGCCTGCACGACCCGGCCATGTGCTGCCTGCTGACCCGCGTGCGCAAAGGAACGCGCAGCAGCAAAGCTGCCCGCGAGGTGCTGACTGAGTTGGGCTTGAACGTCATGGACGCCGAAGTGTCGCTGCGTGAGGGGTACGCCAACGGGTTCGGGTTATCGCTGACCGGGGATCTGGGCGAGTACGAGGAAGTCCTGCGCGAACTGCAAGGCCAGGTGAAACAGCCATGACAAAGAAACCCAGTGATGTGCTGTCCCGCATGAAGGCCGCAGCTACCCGCGAGAAGCCAGTCAGCACCGCCAGCGAGGCCGCGATAGAGGAAATACCGGTGGCCCCCACTGCACCTTCGGAAGTGGCCTCTCCCCTGCCGCCCCCGCCCCGCGTGCGCCGGGTCAGGTACACCCTCGACCTGGAACCGGAGCAGCACAAGAACCTCAAACGCTTCGCCCTGGAAGCCGACGCGGACGCCAGCGAGGTGATGCGGGCTTTGCTGGCCCTGCTTCACACCGATACTGCGGTGAGGAACGCCGTACTTACTGCAATCAGTAAGAACTGAAGTCAGTCAGGGCTGAATGACTGGATTCCTGCGTTGCAGATCGTCGCAATTCAGCTTCTAAGTGTTTAAGGAAATACTGCATTACTGCATTAAGTGAGCCTCATCCACGGTACGGTCAGGTGCAGGCCCACGCCCCCTTTCAGTTCAAAGGCTCAGTGACCCGTATGACGCCCCGGCGCACCACCTTTCCCGTGACCCCCATTGCGAGCACGGCGGTGTGGTACTGCCCGCTCCGGTCAATCAGTTCCAACATCAGCCCGGTAGGCTGTCCTGTCGGGGCCAGGAACTCGCCGTAAGGGGCGGTATAGGTGTAATTGGTAGTGGGCGCGGCAGTCGCTATGCGTGCGCCATTGGGCACGGTAATGGTCATCGTACCAGTCGTGAGGGTGGTGCCCGTCCACGTCACAACCTGGTCGGCGCTGCTGCGCTGGGACTTACTCCGGGCGCGGGCGAGTTCGGTAGCCACTGCGGCCTGTGCTTCCCGCAGATCGGCCCGGCGAATACTGCTCAGCAGGTTCCAGCCGAAAATTCCGGCGAGAATGCCAATAATGGCGATGACCACGAGAATTTCAACGATAGTAAAACCTTCAGAACGTTTCACTTCCAACCTCCGACTGCTTGGATTGTACGGGCGTTTGCCCCAGTTCCCGCGAGAGAATGACGACCTCGACGGTCAGGCCGTGAACGGTCGCGCCCTTGTTCCTGATCTCCACGACCGCCCCGGCCACGGGTGAGCGGACGACCTGGGCGGCGGTGGTGGCGTCCCGTTTGGCCGTGAGGGTCTTGATGTCCAGGGCGAGCGCCCGCGCCCGTGCTTCGGCGTCGGTGGTCGCCTGGGCCTGCTGCATGGCGATGGAATCCAGCTTGCTTTGTGCCTGGGCGGCTTTCTGCTGGGCGTCCAGCAGTTCAAGGCGGGTCGCGGCGTCGGCGGCCACCAGCTTCTCAAAGCGGGTGACATTCTCACGGGCGGCCTGCACCTCCGCGAGTGCTGGAGCTTTGAGCGCCCGGTAATGCTCCGCGAGTCCAGCCAGTTTCTTTTGTGCGTCCAGCAGGGCTGTTTTCTTCCTTTTCAAATCGGCATCGAGCGCCGCCGTCTCATGCGGCCTGACAAAACGGGCCAGCGGTTCGCCCTCCAGAACCCTGTCCCCGGTTTGCACCAGCAGGCCCGCCATGCTGGGCAGGCCTTCTATTTTTATGGCCTGCACGGTGGGCGTGGGGCCGTCCTGGGCGGTCAGGGGCAGGGTGTCCACTTCCTTGCCCGGCGCGAACTCGGCCCGCACCACCACCGACCCGGTGCGAATGTACGCATTCCTGAGCGCCTGCACGTCCACCGGGCGGGCGGCGTGAAGTTCCAGAATGTTGTCTGTTCCCTGCCTGGTGGACACACGGGCGAAGGTTCCCACCTCAGCAGGGGGCGGGTTGATCTCGCCGGAGATTTCCAGCACTCCGGTCAGATAAACGTTCGTTGCGCCTGGCGGAAGCGCGGTGAGAACATCGCCCAGGAGTCGGCTCCCCACGTCCAGGCGGTAGTCACGCCAGACAATCGGCGCACCACCGTAGGCGCGGATTCTGTACGCCACCACTTGCCCAAATTTGCTGACTTGATAGGCGTTCCCGGCCTGATCTTCCACCAGCACGCCGTTCCGTCCAATGGCTTCGATAATGCGGTAATTCCCCTTCATGGGTTCCTGCGTTTCGCTGTTGAACCCTTCGAGGCTGGCCCACACGTCCCTCTCCTGGCGCATGTCGATGTAATCCGCCACTGCCGTTTCCGGGCTGGCGACCAGACGGCGAAAGGCACTGTTGAAGCCGTCCGTGCCGATGGGCCACAGCACCAGGGCCACCACGGCACAGACCAGGGCCACCGACGTTTCACCGCTGCTGCCGTACTTGATCCGCATGGAACGGCGCGGCCAGAACCAGAACATGAGTCTGGACGGCCACAGCAGCGGCACACCGTTTACGTTCAGGGTGTCTAAAAGCAAGTGAGACATGATGCCCCAGAAGAACGCTGTCGCCAGGCTGGGCGACAGCGGCCACCAGATCGCCGAGAACAACACCGTGAACAGGAGGGAATGCGTCAGGGTGCGGTGTCCAAACTTCGTTTCGATCAGCCTGGACAGGGGTTTGACGAAGCGGCCTGTGCCGCTGGTCGTCGTATCGATGTCAGGAAGTAAGCTCCCCACGACCAGGGCCAGGACTTCGGGCGGGCCGATCTCCACGCCGAAACCGCGCAGGACAGCAGCGGTCAGGGCCGCGCCTGCAATGTGCGTCCCGGCCTGCATGGCTTATGGCCTGGGTTTGACGCCTGAAAGAACGCTGTCCAGTTCGCCCAGGTTCAGCCCGGTCAGGGCGGAAAGCTGCTGTTTGGCAACCGCTAAACGAAGGTTAGCGTCGTACAGGGCGGCATCTGCCGAGTTCTGCACCTGGGCGGATTTCAGGACATCGACGCCCGTGGCCGCGCCCGCAGCGGCGCGGGCCTGAGCCTGCCTCAGTGCGGCCCGTGCCACTTCCAGCGAATCCGAAGCCGTCCCAGCCGCGCGAATGGCACTGAGGTAAGCGGTGTAAGCCTGGAGTACCCGCACGCGCAGGTCACGGCCTGCCGCACTGGTCGAGGCGGTCAGGGCGTCCAACTGGGCGCGGTTCGATTTGCTGAAACTTCCGGCCAGTCGGTTCAGATCAACGGAAGCAGAGAGCCGGACGCCGGGGTTGACCTGATCGAATCCGTTTGAACTGCTCAGAGTAGTTCCCACACTGGCCCCGGCGCTGACGTTCAGGGCCGACAGGGGCGACAGTTCTGCCCGTTTCTGCGCGTCCTGGGCGTTGGCCGCGAGAAGGGCCGGATCTACCTTCTTGGCCTGAAAAACAAGCTGGTCGAACACCTGCACCTGAGCAGTCGTAAGGATGTTCGGGCCGGGTTCCTGAGCTTTGACCTGCGAGGCCAGACCCAGCACCACCAGCGCCAGCAGCACGGCCAGCCCTGTCTTACTGAACAACAGGCGGAACCTGGAAGCGGCGAACGGTGAGAACTGCTCGACGGGAGTAAGCCAGTCTGTCTTTTTCGGTGTCACCTGACCATCACCAGCTTTCGCAGGAACGGCAGCGCCACCATAGAAACAGCGATGCCCACGCCGCCCATCAGGTACATATCCATTTCCCCACGCGCCAGGCCGACGTATTTGGTAATCATGGCGACACCACTCAGCACCAGCAGCACGGGCGCGAGGGCAATACCGCGTTCCTCGCGCTGTGCGGCCTGCTGCGCGAACGAACTGCCGATGTCGGACGGTTTCACCAGATCGTGAGTGCTGACGTACCTGACCAGCCGCTCGGCCTCGCCGGGAATGCCTTCAGCAAGCGACAGAACACGGTTCTTGTACGCGCCCATGTCCTCGGCCACGATGTTGTACTTCACGGTCAGGGCGTCCACCAGTTCCCGCGCTTCGGCCCGGTCAAGGGGGTTCAGGTCTACCCGGTCACACTTGCCCCAGAAGCGCGAGAGGCCAGCCTTCCGCATGGTGTCCGGCTGCACGGCCACCACCAGGGAACAGACTTCAGCCAGGGCCAGCATGTGCGGCACCATTGACTGAGTGATTCCGGTGCAGTCGTCCACCAGCACCACCGGCGCGGCGGTGCCGCCCTGGGTGTACTCGCGCAGGGCCGCAACGAGTGACCGGGCGCGGGCGTCGGTACCCTTGTGCGCTGACTTCCAGGCGTCGAGGGGTTTCTTATCCGGGTGCTTCGATTCCGGCAAACGGAAGTCAGGCACGGCGGCCAGTTGTTCCGCCAGGTCAACAAGAAACGTGCCGAACGGCGCAACCTTGGGGACGGTGACGGTGGCGGCGAGTTGCTCCAGGGCTGGGGCGAGTTCACGCAGTAGGGCGCTTTTGCCGTACCCGGTGGGCGCGACCAGGACGACGGAGCGCCCAGCGCGGGCCGAAAGAATGACGGCGCGGCCCTCGGACTGACGACCAAAGAACGTTTCTGGAATGGGAACAGGGGGCGGGACGGTAGGGGCAGGGGCAGACATAGGAAACCTCCAGTGTCAGCCGGAACCTGCTTCCCTCCCTTGGACCGCTGCGGTTGCGGGTTACGCCCTAGATTTTGACTTACCATGTAATTTTTGACCACCTTCATCGACGTGCTAAAAAACAACCCCAGAATGCGCTGGTCTGGAATCTGCCCAGAAACCTTTACAGTGAAAAACCCAGCTCTACGGGTCATTGCATTCCGAATACTTCACGTGGCGCGTGCAGCGGCTGACTCTCCACGGCCATTGGGAACACTGTCTCCCTTCCCCGCTTGCCCGCACGCTCAGCTACTTGGTCAGGCTTGCCTGCGGGTCGAGGTCGATCAGCAGCATCCGCCGCCCCATCTGCTCCACGGTAGAAATTTCCAGACGGGACATCGAATGCAGACGACTCATCTGTACCTGCCGTTCATCTAAAGGGGCCATCATGTTTTAGTCACAAAATTGTATGATTACTCGCCATAGGATGTGTGTATCATGAAAAGAATTATAGCGATTACATCGGTGGCGGCTCTACTGACTGGAATAGCCTCAGCGCAGGAAGCTCCCTTCAGCAAATTGCGGGTCGGATTTAATTACACGGATTTTACAGGGTCTACACCAGCTAAATTTCCAGAGCCAAGTCAAAAGATTCCTCTCAAATTTTCTTGCAACCCTGAACAATATGATGCAAAGAACCTCTCCGCCTGGGCAAAAGCAGTTGGTGGTACTTTCAAAGAGAATCCACCGATCCTCACAGTCAAGGGGTTGAAGCTCGACTGTAGTGGAGGGAAGCTGACCATGTCCACTTCCAAAGTGATTAATGATATTGCAGACAAAGGCAATATATTGACCAAAATGTATGACAATGATTACCCTATGGGACTTGAATACGAGGGGAATATTTGGAATGAGGAGAATACACATTACTTTATTATCAAAACCTTTGATAGCGGCCTGAGTACAAGCTTTGCCTTAATACCCAATAAAAAGACCATTACTCCTCTTAGCATGGACGAAGGTGCCGTTGCTTTTATTCAAAATGGCAAAATGAAGGAGTGGTTCGTTGCAGGCGGGAAAGCCGCCACAAGTATATCCTACGATCCCAAGAAACCATTTGTAATTAGCCTATATGATAGTAATAAAAAGATTTGGTATAATGTCAACTTCAATCTTCCAAGTCAGGTTCAATTATGGCTATCGAGCCAACCAAACGGCAGCCCGGTCAAGGCACCGAAACAGTAGGCAATCTCTAGCTACGCCCCAGTGGGGCACGTAACGAGACTAACCAGCAGGCTTTAGGACTTCATGCCCTGCCGCGCTTTCACGGCGTTCCACTCGAACTCGAAGGCCGCTGTTGGGTGCACCATAACTGCCTTTCACAGCACGTCCGGCAAGGCACTTGCTGCCTGTTCCAACTGCCGCGCTTTGACCCTCCCGTAAATAGCGGTGGTGGCGGGGTTCTCGTGGCCCAGGATGGTGCCGATCTCGTGCAGGCTGCGGCCCTGCTCGACCAGGGCGGTGGCGTAGGAGTGACGCATTTTGTGCGGTGAAACTTTCGCCGGGTCAAGTCCGGCACGTTTCGCCGCGCTGGTGGTCATGGCCTGCACGGTGCGCACGGCCAGCGGTTCGCCCCGGTGCTTTCCGGTGAGGTAAGACCAGACGTAACGGCTGGTGGGGTGGCCTTCCGTCCGGCGCACCTTTAACCACTGCACCAGCGCCCGCTGAGCGGTGGGGGACAGGGGAACGGTGCGCTCCTTGTCGCCCTTGCCGATCACGCGGATGCTGGAAGGCAGGCCGTCCACGTAACTGATTCTGTCGAAGGTCAGGCCCACCACTTCCGAAATTCGTGCCCCGGTGCCGTACAGGAAGGCCAGCAGCGCCCAGTTTCGCAGGCCCCGGTTGGGGTTGCTGTCCCGGTGGGCCGCGTCGAGCAACTTGGCAATGTCGGGCGTTTCCAGGTACTTCGGCAACCTGCCGGGCAGCTTGGGCCGCTTCAGTTCGCCGGGGGGATTCTGCACGCTCAGGTGCTGCACGTCGCGCAGGAACGCCCAGAACTTCGACCAACTGGCAATCAGGCGGTGAACCCGGTGAGGTTTCGGCCTGCTCTGGGCCAGGAATCCGCGTAGGTCGGCGGCGCTGATCTGTTCCCAGTCACGGCCCCTCTGGTGCTGGGGTTGCCCATCGCCGTCAAGGTACGCGCGAAGCATTCGCACGTCGGCGAGGTATGCCCGGACGGTTTGCGGCGTGCGGCGTTCCTCAATTTCGAGGTAATGACGGAAGGCTTCGACGTGGTTCATGTGGCTCCTCGACACCACCCGGTGAGTAGTGGCCCGCCTCAGGTTCAGGGCAGGTGATTCGACTCAATTTTACGTGAAATAGTTATTTCACGCAATTAAGTAATCAGAGCCTGACCGCCTAGTTTCAACGTGTCAGTCGCAGAAATGCCGCCGCAGTGCGCCCCGGCGATGGGTTCACCCGCACCTCTTTTTGCGTGAAATATAGCGTTCTTGCGTGAAATATAGGGGTTTGAGGCGGGTGGGCTGGCGAGAGAACAGTTGTCCTGAATAGCCAGGAGTATTCAGGAATTCTCTAGAATGACTGCACCATGACCCTGCCAGATCAGCACCTGTTCAGCACAGCGGAAGTCGCGGCTCACCTCAGCGTGAGTCAGTCCACCGTGCGACGTCTGATCGAGTCAGGGGAACTGGCGAAGGTCTACCCGGCGAAGCGCACCATGCGAATCACACGGGACTCACTGGTGAAGCTGCTGGAGAAGTCCGCCACGCCCGGCGCGGTGGCCGCCAGCATGGAAATGGGGAACCAGGCCAGAGCGCAGGCCGCGAAGGCAGCCGCTGAGCAGCACCAGGAAGAGAAGAAGAAGTCACTCGCTGATCGGTGGGGACTGGGCAACATTTTCGGGAAATCCACACGGTAAGGAAGTGTCCTAATGAACTTCGCTTCATATTTTGATGAGTACACTTTGCAAAATCCAATCGAACTAAGCGAATTCGATAATTTATTTCTAGTTTGCCTGAGACGTGATCACGCAGTAGTAAGTTTTAACCAAAAATTAATGAAGTATCCTTACGGCAGGCTTGCCAGGAAGAATACAATTGAGTTTCGGGAAATATTTGAAGAGATTATCAGATATCACGATATTTTAAGTGTCAGTGTTTCTAATGCTGTTGCCCAGGAAGCCATAGAATTATACAACAAACATCGAGATCAATTTACATCTGATTATAAGAGCTTGCTTAGATTAATATATGAAGTTAATAAGGTAGATTTTTCTCTTGCCAAGAAAATTATACATATTTCAAAAGGCAAAGATGTTCCAACACCAGAACAAAAATATATAGCCCCTACTCGTGATAACGCTCAATACCCATCATCCATCACTTTGAGTCAATATCCTTCACCCTATAGGACGAGTTCGATAAGCAGGGTTATTTTCCCAGATGGAACAATTGGCTCGTCGGAAGATTTCATCGCATTCCGGAAAGATTAAAAGAAAGTATGATTTTTATCACTCACTAGTGCCAAATTGCCAAATTTATCCAGAATAACATTTAAGAGGCGGGTATTTAACCCTCAACCAAATTTAAATGCATCTCCAAGGCCTTCCTGTGAGGCTGTTTTTCTGGCAACAGGCGGCCACGGCAGTTGTCCAGTTCACGGCCTGCGGCGCTCCCTGTCTCATTTTTCGTATGTTGCAATACATGACTTTTCCCGCACTGGCACGACAAATTACCGTATGTTGCAACACACGGATTTGGGGTGCGCCAGGTCGTCCACGTCCGGCCTGGGCCGTCGCGGTTGGCGGGTGGTGCTGTCAGTTTGGGATTAGGTCAGGCTTGGGCCTTGGGCCTTCCCCCTGCACGGGTGGGGGCCAGCAGCTTCAAAGCGTCATAGATGCCGCACGCCTTCAGTTTCGCGACCACCAGGGCGGCGGGCTTTTTCTGACTTCGGGAGTACATGCTTTCGTCGTGCTTGATGTCGTGCAGGACGCGGGCCAGCAGGTGTGCTACATCGTCGGCGTAGTTCTGGCCCTGATCGGCTCCCCGGATCAGTTGCCACACCAGCCAGCACCAAAAACGGGTGTTGGCCGTGTCCTCGAACGTGGCCGCAAGAGCGCGAGCAGTTTTCTCGACCTCGGCGTTTCTACGCTGCCTCGGCAGGCCCGCGAGTGACGGAAGGGTAAAAATCACGTCGAGGCCGTGCGAAATGGCGGTTGCAACAGTCAAGGTAACGTCAGTGGATGTAGTAAAACCATCTAACACCCACTTTATAAGTTCCTGCTTTTCTACTGCCTTTAGGCTATTCATTGACTGTTGCATCTCTGATTTCCTCCGTGTGGGGCGGGGATTCTCGGCGCGGGTTTTGGCGGCATTTTCCGTCGCGGCCTTCCGGCCGGTGAGGGGCTTCTCGCCCCGCTCTTTGGCTGCTTGGCGCTCTTTGGCCCTTTCCTGCGCCCGCGCCCGTGCCTCGGCCCTCTCCTCTGCCTTGGCTTCCCGCTGAGCCTTGTAGGCTGCTTTCTGCTCCTCGGTGCGGGTCAGGTTCCAGACCGTGCGCCCACTTTCGGTGTCGGCATCCAGGTTGCGCCAGGGGGCCGTCAGGTCATGGTGGCGAACCTTCACCGGTTCGGCGTGGCCTGAAAGCTGGCGCTCTGGATTGATGCTCACCGCCCATACCTTGCCGGTCACGGCGGTCTGACCCTTGAGCCTGCCGTAATGGTCGCGGGCGTCGAGCACTCCGGCACTGACCAGCGGTTGCAGGTTGCGCCAGATGGTCGTGCGGTCGACCCGGAAGTGCGCGGCCAGCAGTTCCAGCGGCAGGTGGTACACGCCCACGGTGAGGCCAGCGGAAGGCAGGCCACGCGCCCGGATGCTGATTAAGGCCAGTTCGTGCAGCAGGCGGAACATTCGGCGGGCCAGCCGGGGGCACTCGGCGGTGTCCAGGCAGGCCGTGAGGGTGTCCGACACGTTGAAGCGGTATTCCCGTTCGGCTCGGATGAGCGGTGGCATGAACTCGGCAAAGCGTTCGGCGGCGGTGATTTGAATAGGCGCGGGCCTGCTGGCCTGATTTTCCTTAATGATTTCCTGCACCGTGCGGCAGGCTGGGAACTCGCCAAATTCGCGGCGCGTGGTGGGCGTCGGCGATGGCGAATCTGACGAAAGGCTAAATAGTGGGCCTATATCGCGGCCCTTGGCCCGCTGGGACGCCTCGAAGCGTGC
Source organism: Deinococcus fonticola (assembly GCF_004634215.1). Classification (NCBI taxonomy): domain Bacteria; kingdom Thermotogati; phylum Deinococcota; class Deinococci; order Deinococcales; family Deinococcaceae; genus Deinococcus; species Deinococcus fonticola. The sequence goes on from NZ_SMMH01000030.1 coordinate 39,443, forward strand.
CAGGAAGCGGGCGGTTGAGTTGTCCCCTTGCATACAAACAAATCTCCAGCACTTGAGCCGCTGGGATTGAAGTTGTACGCTAGAGGTCGCCAAACGTCTTGCGTGAACTTCGCGGTCAAGTGGAACGCTCCCGAAAGGGAGCTTTCGCTTTTGTGTGACTTTACACCATTTCCAGACAGAAGGAAGGTTCGAGCCGTCCCTATGGCGATCAGGACGGGGCATACCTCAGACGACCCTTGTGCTGGCCTGAACTTCCCAGTCGCGTTGCAGGCTGCGCAGGGTTTCGCGTTCGGCGCGTTCCTGCACGCGGGCGGCTTCCAGTTCGGTATCGGCCCGGCGCAGGGCGTCTCGCGCTTCCCGCAGGGCCGCCGTGTGGGGCTTCAGGGCGCTGGCCAGGTGGGCTTCGCGTTCCTCGGCTGGGCAGCGTTCCCTGAGGCCGCTCAGGCCAGTCAGGATGAGGTGCTGGCGCTGGTCGTCGTACTGGTCGCGGGCCTGGTCGTAAGCAGCCCTGGCCTGCTGCTGGGCGTCCAGGGCGCTGAGCAGACTGCTGGACACCTGCTGGAACTTCAGCACTTGCGGGTGGGTGGGCATGGGGAAAGCCTCCTGAAGGGAACAGGCGAAGGCTGCGGGGCAGCAACCTTTCGCACAGGCGAGAAGGGAGCCGCTTCGCACAGGGGGCAGTCACGCTGACCGCGTAAGGACTGTGGGAAAGGGAAGAAAAGAGTGGGGAAAAAGATCAGCCGGACGTGGTGCCAGCGGCGTAACTGCTGCGGGGCACGCCCAGGCCCACCTTGCCGATCATGCGGCCCTGAATTTGCACGTCGGCGGCGGGCAGGGTCAGGCGCGGGAAATCGGGGTTCTCGGCGATCAAGGTCACTTCATCCCCGAAGTGATAGATGCGCTTCAAGGTGGCCGCATTCTCGGAGGGAAGCAGCACCACGGCCACTTCACCGTCGAGCACCTCCTGGGTGGGCCTGACCACCACGTAATCGCCGTCCATGACGCCGATGCCCACCATGCTGCTGCCGCGCACCCGCAGCATGAAGTCGTCCTCCTGAACGCCCAGCAGCGCGTCGAGGCTGGGCGTGACGTGCTCGGGGGACTGCTCGGCCAGGCTGGGCGGCCCGGCGGCAATCTCGCCGAAGACTGGAATGCCCACCTGCACCAGTTGCAGTGCCTTCGGCGTGAGTTGCAGGGCACCGCGTGGAGTGGGCCGGGAGACGTAAGCGTGGCCCAGCAGGTAATTCAGGTGAAACGACATGGTGGCGGGCGTGACGCCGCAGGCGGCGGCCAGTTCGGCGGCGCTGGGCGGGCGGCCCTGCTCGCGGGTCAGGCGGGCCAGCGTTTGCAGTATCTCGCGGCGCAGCGGCGTAAGGCGGGGGGGCATGGGCGTTCTCCTTTCCTCTCCGGGATTCTGTCGAATATGAATTAGAGAGTAGGCTTATACTGCCACCATGTCACGTGACATTCAAGCCCCCGGCAAGTGGACAGCCCCGCCACCCGCCTTTCCTGCCCCACTGCTGCTGGTGTGGCTGCCCCCCCACCTGGAAGTGCGCCAGAGCGCCCTGAGACGACTGGCCGACCACGTCAGGCACGAGTACGGCGCGGGGGTCAGTCTGCGCCGTCGGGGCTGGCAGCGCGGCGGGTGCCGCCTGGAACTGAAAGGGAACTGGGGAACGGTGAGTGGCGGGGACGTGCAGGACAACCTCGCCCACTTCTGGGCGACCCTCTGGGACGAGTGAACGGCGCAGAAAATGGTCAGTCCGCCTGATTCCACGCCACTTCAGGAACACAGTCTGACACCGTCACCTGGCGTCCTTCACGGGTGAGCACCACAGCGGTGAACAGATCTCCCCGGCCTGCCATGACCGTGACCACTCCCGTTTCCGGCCACTCCCCGCCCGTGGCCGGGCCATCACTCGCGCCACATTCGGCGGACAGGTGCAATCTCCAGTACCCGGACACCGGGGGCGGTGAGAGGGTGGCGGTGACATGCATGGCATCCAGGCGTTCCAGCCGCAGCACGGGTGCGGGCGTCGGCGTCCTGGGCGTCGAGCAACTGGCGAGAGCAAGGGCCAAAAAAAACAGGGCGGGACGGTTCATAAGACCTCCTGCACCTGCACGGGCGCGGGCTTCCTCCCTGGGAAGTGGGGGCGCGGGTGGGGTGAGTTTAGAAATTCAGTTTAAGGCTGGGGTGCAAGTAAGACAGGTGCGACCGTCGGGAATGAGACGGTGGCGCACGTGGCCTGATTACACGATTGGCGCAAAATTGTAGATATTGTTTTTTGCCCGGCCCGTCAAGTCTCGCTGGAAAGCCGCACATACAGCGGGTCGTAGGGCTTCCCTGACTTGACCACCGCAAAGCCCACGCATAGTAATTTGCGTGCCAGCGC
>NZ_SMMH01000031.1 GCF_004634215.1 Deinococcus fonticola
AGGCGTTCTGTCGCATTCGGAGTTTCGTGTCAACCCTTCACAAGCAGGGCCTATCCGTTTGGGACGGTTTAGTGGATGTTTTTCGCGGTGTCCTACCCAAACTCGATTTCTCGTGCTGAGCAGTTACTAAAAAACCGTACCTTTGCTTAAGATGTCCCGCAGTGTAGCGGGGCTTTTTCGTTTTCTGCCGCCAGGCCAACCCCCAGAAATGGAGGACGGTCAGGCGGCTTTTTTATTGGTGGTGGTTTCCTTGAGTGATGAATAGCATCTAGCCCGCGCTTTTGCGCGGGCTGTCTTGTCGAGCGTTTCACAATTCAGCGTGTGGGTGAAGCGTCGGCATGTATTACCCCACACGCGAAGGAGAAACCTCCATGACCGTAAATAATGACGCGCCCCGCCTGACCTTTCAGCCTGAAGAAGTAGCGCCCATGCTGGGCATTGGGCGTGGCAGTATCTACCAATTGATCCGCGCCAGGCAAATCAGGAGCATTCGAGTAGGGCGGAAAATCCTTATTCCCCGTTCTGCCATTGACGAGTTCCTGAACGGCCAGCAGGAGGCCAAATAATGAACCGCCCTGAGCAAGAGGGCGGCGCGGCAACTGCCAGCAGTATACCGGACGTGCTGGGCCTGAAGCACGCCGATGGAAGCCCCCAGACCCGTGAAAGTTGCCTGTTCTGGGCAAACGAGGCGGCCCGTGTGTACGCCCTGCGTAGCCAGGAGCGTGAAGGACTGCTGTGCAATTTCGACGGTGATCCCGTCGAGGCTCAAATGCTGGCCGAAATTGAGCAGGAAATGCGTGAAATGCACGCCGTTCAAGATGTGTGGCAGGCAAAAGTCAAGCTCTTTGACGTGCTGGCCGAGCAGGTGAACAAATGAAGCGCGGTGAACTGCTGGACGGGGTAAACCTCGTTTACCTGATCGCGCAGGAGTGCGGCCCTGATGCCGTGCGCGGCCTGAACCCGCAGCGCGGCGGGGTGATCTGCGACCCGTGCCCCGGCCATGAAGAACAGAACCCCAGTTTCAGCGTGTACCGCAAGGGGAACCGCTGGCGCTGGAAACGTCATGGAGGGGATGACGCAGGCGGGGACGCTTACGGCTTCCTTCTCCGCATGGGGTACGCCCCTGAAGCCGCCTGGGAGAACCTGGCACGCTTCCAGGGCGTGACGGTGCCCGCGTGGGAGTCCAGTCCGCAGACCCCCCGCTTTGCCCCTGATCCCCTTCAGGAAGCCCGCTGGACGCTGGAGAAGTGCAGCCCGCTCACCCCGGCGGAAATGGAGAAGGTGGCCCGGCTGACCTTGCCACTTTCCAGCGTGGCAGCGCGTGACCTTCAGCGGCGCGGCCTGCTGAACTGGGATGGATTGGAAGTGCTGACGCTGGCTAGCAACTTTCGCACCCGTGACGGGAAGCTGCTGGCCCGTGCCGGTTCCCCTGTCCTGCTGATCCGTGGCCCTGACGGGCAGGTATGGGGCGTGAAAGTGCGGAACCTGGGCAGCAAGGACGCCCTGGAAGCTCAGAAAATGCAGCGATACGTGTACCGTGTTGCCGGGCACGGTGCCCCGGCATGGTGCAGCCCGGATTACGGCCACGGTGACGCCGTGCTGATCGTCGAGGGGGAACTGAACGGCGCGGCGGCCAGCCGGGCATTCAGTGAGGCGGGGCTGAAGGTGGACGTGCAAGGGCTGGCCGGTGCCGGTGGAACCCCGTTCCTTCATGGCCTTCATGGGAAGCCCGTATTCCTGTACGCCGATCCTGACCCCGCCGGGGTGGCCTGCGTTGATCGTGTCGGCCAGGTGACCCGCAGTGCTGGTGCCCGTGAAGTGAAGGTGCTTCTTTCAGAATCTGAGGACTTCTGCGACCTGCTAGGCCGCCTGGGCGTGTCCACTTTCGCGGGCATTCTGGCGCACCGTATGGAGGCAGCGGAACCCTGGCAATACTGGCAAAAAGGCAATACTGGCAAAAATGGCCTGCCAGTAAACAATGCTGTCCAGCACGCGGGAAACGATTACTGGCAAACTGGCAATACATACCAGGGATGGGGCGCTTCTGACGCTTCCGGCTGGGGTGCGGCTGACCGGGGCGGGTGGTAAGCGTGGCCCTGAAAATCATTGACCTTACCGCCCAACTCCGACACATTGAATTCCTTGTGCCGGGCCTGATCCCCGCCGGTTACATCACAATTGGGGCATCGAGGGAAGGAATCGGGAAAACCATGATCTTCTCTGGCCTGGCGTGGCAGATGACGCGGCCGGCAGGACGCGGGGAATTCCTGGGGCAACCTGTCCCGCACGGGCCTGTTATTTACCTGAACACGGACGCGGCAGACGGTGAAGCGCGTTCCGTGCGTCACTGGCTGGAACAGCACCGCAACACGTACCCGGACGGGGACATGAACGGCGTGACGGTGCTGGAGAGTACGGGCGCGGGCCTGACCATCGAGGAATTCACGGAACTCCTGAACATGGCAAAAGAGATGGGGGCGCGGTGCGTCATCATTGACAGCTTCATGGGCACCTTTCCCGGAATTGACGGGAACAAACTTCAGGACGCCCTACGGCCCATGTTTGCCCTGCGAGACTTTGCGGCGCAGACGGGTGCGGCGGTGATCGTGCTGGATCACTTGCCTAAGAAGGGCGCTAACGAGAAAGAAGGGGATCGTGGGGTGATGGGCAGCACCGGCAAGGGCGCACAGGCCCGCGCTATTCACCTGCTGACCCGTGTTCCCCCGCGTGACGTGGAAGGGCGCGAGGTATTGCGCTGGGAAGTCAGGAAGAACAGTTTTGCAAAGTCTGGCCACGCCTTGGGCATCGAGGTAGAACGCCTGGAAGATACAGAAGGGCGCGTGTACGGCGTCAATCTGAATCCCTGCGAACTGCCAGAGGAACCGGAGGGCCGGGACACCCGCTCAGACCGTGCTAAGGCCGCTGTCATCGCGCTACTGAGTGAACGTGCCGGGCAGTCTGTCCCTCACGGTGAGCTGCTGGCCGTGGCGATCAAAGGCGGGAACGTGAAGGAACGCAGCGCACAGCAGGCCGTCCGGGAAGCCCTGGGCAACCTGGGCGGGCTGGTGCGTGAAGTCAGGATGGGCGGGCGCGGTGCCCCACGGGCTTACGTGTACGGCGCAGAAGTCCAGCCGGAACCCGCGTCACCGGATGACGTGCCGCTGATCGTCGAGGAACCCAAAAGCGAAAAAATTTCGCATTTGAAGGAACAGGATTCAAAACCTGAAGAGGTGCTGACGTGGTAACGCATGACCTTCTGCGGGAACTGGAGGGGCGCGGTGTCCGGCTGGCCGTCGAGGGTGGGCGGCTGGTGGCCCGTGGCCCACAGGGCGCAGTCACGCCGGAACTGGCCGGGCAGATCAGGGCACAGAAGGCGGAACTGATGACGGCACTCACCGCCAGCAGCAAGGGCCAGCTTGCCCCCCTGCCTGAACCCCTGGCGCGGATGGTGGCGGCGGCCATCAGTCCCGGCCTGAACTTCCCTGCGAGTCTGCCGGGCGGCATGGTGCCCCGCCTGGGGGATTACGTGCTGGCGTGCGCGGCCCTGTACGCCGTGGGTTGTGAACCGGAACGCCAGTTACAGGGCTTGTGGGCAGCAAGAGGGGCGTGGGCGGCATGACACCCCTTCAATGTGTTGTCCTGAGTGCTTACGCCCTGCTGTCCCCCACAACGCACCCCTCCCGGCAAGTGATCGAGCAGGCGACCCGGCACCGTGCCCTGACGCCCACAGCAAAGCGGGTGGCCGTCACTCTGGCGGAACACGCCGGACTGATGGAACGGGGCAGGCTCACAGAGTTTGGACGCATGGCCGCAAAAGCCCACCTGAAGCGCCTGAACGGGCAAGGAAGTGGAGCATGACCAAGGAACGCGAGCAGCTCCAGGCGGCCCTTACGGACGCCTTCAAACGCGCCCAGACCCGTGCAAAGCGTGAAGCACCACGAGCAAAACAGGGCTGGCACACCAGACCTCTCGAAGTCATCATGCTGAATCTGCTGGGCGGTGCCGGATACCTGAACCCGGACGGCACCCTGACGGATGAAGGGGCGCGGTTTGTCAGGAAGATGCTGAAGAACGGTCAAGAACCCAGATGAAAGGCACGCGCAAGTGTTGTCAGCCGGATACCTTCCTAGCCCTGCGCCAGCGGGGCTTTTTTCGGTCTGAAGTCTCTCACGATCAGCGAAACTCCGAAAGTGTAAGGGTTGTCTGACGCGGGGCATGGGAACGCCGGGCAGCAGGAGGGGACTATCCCCCTTCCCCAGTTCTCAACCCCTGTGCGTCAGCGCGTCCAGCCAGGTGGACGAGTCCCCTATCCGTGCTGAACGCTGTTTCTTCAAGCATACTGAGGGCATGAGTAGAGGGCATGGGTGGGTGATGCGCGGTGTGCTGGAGATGCTGGGGGATCGTGGGCGGGCCAGCACGCCGGAACTGTGCGCGGCCCTGTTCCCGGCAGGGACTCGCCCGGCTCTGGAGTCCACACGCCGGGCGCTGAGGCGGCTGGTGAAGGAAGGCCATGTTTCCCTGCTGGGCTTCAATGTGCTGGGTGAACGGGTGTTCTGCCTGGCGGCGCAGCGTGAAAGGCTGGTGTGCCCCTGGGCGAAAGATACGCCGATGGGGAACTTCATCCGGGCACAACGGCGGCACCGCATGAAACAGCATTTAGGCTGGGCGGTACGGCTGTGGAACAGCACGCGGGTTCCCCTGACGGCGCAGTGAGCCGGGACTATAGCTGGGGAAATTCACAGGGGGGTTAATTGAACCTTTGAACCCCGTACCCTTCCCCCCTACGCCCGGTCAATATTGCCTGTCGGTAATTGAGCAGCGGTGTACGGTAAGGATATGGCAGACAATCAGAATCCGCCCCCTGAAGGGTTGAGCGAGGCAGATAAGGCCAGGATTCGGGCCGAGGAAGAGTATCGGGCGCAAGTCCAGTCTGACCTGAAGAAAACACCTGCACAGATTCAGCTTGAGAAGGCACAAGCTGAGCGTGAGGCAAAAGCGAAGGCCATCAAGGAACAGCAGGAAGCAGACAAGGCCAAAGAGGTAGCACGCCGGGCTGCACTGACCGCAGACCAACGAAAAAAAGAAGATCGCCAGAATGCCGCTACAGGCGTGGGATGCCTTACCGTTTCAATCGCAGCGCTTTTTCTTGGTTTATGGGCGTGTGGCATCATCCCCTATAACAAGAAAGCTCCTGTGACCAATTCAGCAGCTTCAGCACAAGCAGAAAGTGATGTGGATTGGACGCCGGAAATGCAAGCCCAGTGGGACGCCAGGGAAAAATGCGTGCTGGCGGTGAACGAAAAGCTAGGCGGATCATCGCCTAACGTCGATTCGGACATAGAAAATGTGCGGCGTACCGAGGGGAATAACTGGATTTGGGAAAGCTGGGCAAAGGATTTTGACGGAACAAGTGAAGTCACAAAGCTCTTCACCTGTCGCATTGTCGATGGCACAGCCAGTATTGAATTCAAGTGAGCGCGTCAGGGTTTCCCCTCGAATGCAGAGGAAGCAAACTGTCGCAGATCGTTACAGTTTGCCGGGCTTCCTGCTGTGCATTTGTGCCGCCGACCAACTTACCCGCGCCGGTAAGAAGGTGCTGACTGGGGAAATTCCCCAGTTGAATAAGCGCACAGGGCTAAACAGGGGTGTTGATGTTGTCGCTACCCTTATTCTCCACGCGCACGGGGCACACTGTCACGCCCGGCTACAGTGTCAACTTCCATTTGAAACGGCAGTTGGTGGGGATTCCGTTTCAAACGGCACCCTCTACAAACGGGGATTGTCCTGTACGCACTCGCGTTTCAGATCGCTCAAATTGAGCGGTTCCCAAATGTCCAAATTCTGGACTTTTGCCGGTTGCCCTGGTATGTATTGCCAGTTTGCCAGTAATCGGTTTTTCCCTGCTGGGTGCGGTGTTTTTACTGGTAGCGTGTTTTTGCCAGTAATCGAGTCTGCCAGTAAAAATGAAGGCCACAGGAAGCCCGTGAAGGCCGTTCAAAAAGGCGCTGAGGGTATTTACACCTGATGTTTTTGGGTGCATCCCCAAAAAGGGGCACCTGGCCGGGTGCGTGGATGCTTCTTTTCGGTGGCGTCACCAAAAACTTATTCCTCGCGTGCATGGGTGCTTCGGTGAATTTGATGTTGTGGCAATTTGCCACGACCTTATTCCCTCGCGTGCGTGGGTGCTTCCCCGAGTTGGTACAGGTTTCCTGTACTTATTCCCTCGCGCTTTCAGTCTCGGAATTTCCGAGGTTGTCACAGGCTCTGACAACTTCATCCCCTGGCATGGGACTTCACTTTCTGTCACAAAAAACCCGGCACTCAGGCCGGGGCGGTTGATCGAGGTGGGCTTAGCGGGTGGCCGTGTTCAGGATTTCCGCCAGGGCTTCCCCTGCTATTTCCTGCGCCAGGATGCCCGCTTCATCGTCGGCATACTGAATGATTCTGGAGTGAGCGGCCCAGGTGAGAAAGTAATCTTTCATGGCCGTTTTAAGCAGTGAGCGCAGGTGATCGTGGGCAGCATGAGCCAGGGCGTAATGAGTCATGCACTGCGGGCAAAGCACCTCATCCCATACGGACTGAACGGCGTCAGGTGCCCCGCAACCATCACACCGCTGGCCGCTCATGCCGTCACCGCCTGGAGGTTCAGGACGCGGCGCACAGTGTCAGTCAGTGACGCGGGAACGTGGTAGCAGGCGGGCTTGCTGGTGGTGTAATCCCCAATCAGCACGGCGTTACCTTGAACCGCTTCAGGGATCAGCAGCGGGCGCGGCAGATCGGCCAGGCGGACAACTGTGCCAGTGTCCAGCACCATCACGGGAGGCTGGCAGGCGTTGAGACTGGTGACGGTGGGCAGAAAGTCAGTGAATGCAGCAAGGTTCAGCATGGTGTTTTCTCCAGATGGGGTGAATGAGGTTCACGTCATGGGGGAGATCAGACTTACCCCATCACAAGGGTGTGATTTCAAGTCACACCCTTGAACGTGATTCAGGCGGCGGCGCGGTGGGCATCGAGCGGGAACATGTTCAGCAGGTACGCCCACACCTGGCGGGCCTGCTGCTCAGTCAGGGCAGCCAGGCTGTAGCACTCATCGAGGCCAGCACCGCGCCGGGCGATTCCGTAGTGATCGTGCAGACCCAGGCGGCCCATGATGGTGTGCAGCTTGTGGGCGCGGGCCTTACCGATGGTGGCCGGGGCGCTGGGCTGGCTCAGGACTTCCGCCAGGACTTCCACGCGGGCACCTTCCAGCAGGTTCACGGCTTGCTTCACGGTGACGGGCTGGCCGTCCACGGTGGCGCTGAGCGGGCCGCCGACCACTTCACGGCTGAGGGTAATGGTGTGGGTGTCCACGGCGGTGACGGTGCCGCACTCGCGGTAAGTGACAACGGCCTTCCAGGTGCGGCTGAGGGCGGGGCGTTTGGTATCTTGCATGGTGATTCCTTTCTTGCTTGGGGGAGTCAGAGAGGGCCGCTACTTTCCACGGTGGGCGTCCCTTTTCTGCTGGCTTTATGATAGCACTATCCGCTAATAAGTCAACGCCTACCGCTATTTAACGTGCTAGTATCCGCATATGGATGAATACAACGCGCTAACAGATGCTTCAACCGCTATTCGTGTACAGCTTGCCCGCATGGGCATGAATCAGGCCGATCTGGCCCGCAAGCTGGGCATTCTGCCCGGCACCGTCAGCCGTGCCCTGGCAGGTTCACCAATGGATGAACGCTCTAAAACGTGGCCCGCCATTCTTGACGCCCTGGGCCTAGAAGTCATCATTCGCCCCAAATCGTGAACATTGGGCGGCGGGCGTGAACATTGGTTTTTCAACATTCACAGTGTTTTATGCCGTGCCAGACGGAGCGGGTGAACATCGTGAACATTGTGTATGTTGATTCCTTCCTTTATATGTTTGCGAGTTGTCACAGGGGCGGACAGCCCAAAGGCACCCCTCCCTACTTCTCCCCATATCCCAAGTAACTTTTTTGACCTGCATCGAGGAGGCACATGGTTAAACGCGCCAATGGAGAAGGAACGCTGAGTAAGCGTAAAGACAAGTCCGGTAAGGTGATCGGCTGGCGTGCTGGCGTCACTGTGGGATACAAGCCGGACGGTTCCCAGGATCGCCGCTGGGTGAGCGGTAAGACTCAGGCAGAAGTGCAGGAAAAGTTACGCGCCCTTCAATCCGAGATTCACACGGGGATGCTGTCCGATACGGAAGGGCTAACGGTGGCCGCCTACCTGACGCGCTGGTACGAGTCGAAAGAACGGGCGGGCGTGAAACCGAACACTGTCCAGTCCTACCGGGACACCGGACGGCTGTACATCGTGCCGCACATTGGGCGGGTGAAGCTGGAGAAGTTGCGTCCCTTGGACGTGGAACACATGCTGAGCGGCATGACGAAGGCAGGGAAATCGCCTCAACTGCTGGCCTATGCGCTGCGGGTGCTGAAAATGGCTTTGCGTCAGGCGGTGCGTTGGCAAATGCTCCCCCGGAATGTCGCTGAGGGCATCACAGCCCCACGTTTTCACCGCCAGGAAATGCAGGTATGGACGGCTGAGCAGGTGGCGGCCTTCCTTGACGTGTCACAGGAACATCGCCTTCACGCGGTCTTCTACCTGGCCCTGATGACCGGAATGAGGCGCGGGGAACTGCTGGGCCTGAAGTGGCGTGACATTGACTGGGAGAAGGCCCGGCTGACGGTAAGGAACAACCTTGTGGCGGCCCGCTATGAGGCAGAGGAAGGGCGGAAACTGCACGGGAAGCCCGTCCTGTCGAAGCGGGAACTGACCCTTCAGACACCCAAGACAGCAGGATCACGGCGCACCATTGTTCTTTCCCCCGGCACAATAGCGAAACTCAAGGAACATCAGGCCCGGCAGGAGGCAGAAAAGGCCAACGCGGCTGAAGCCTGGTCGTGTGAAGGGTACGTGTTCGCCTCAGAACTGGGCACGCCCACCGACCCGCGAAGCCTGGGCCGCGCATACTCGCACATCGTCAGGAAGGCGGGTGTGCCGCCTATCCGTTTCCACGACCTACGCCACACTGCCGCTTCTCTGATGATCCACCGGAAAATCCCGCCCAAGGTGGTGAGTGAACGCCTGGGGCACGCTGACGTGGCGTTTACCCTGCGCGTGTACGCGCACCTGTACGACGACCAGCGGGAAGAAGCCGCCTTCGACCTCAGTGACCTGTTCCCGCGCTCTGGTGGGGCACCCAATTAGCCAGTAGTGACACGGTAGTGACGAAAGGCCAGATAGAGACCCTGGCCGGGCTGCATGAAAAATAAAAAACCCCGCGCTGGGCGGGGTTTTTCTCTGGCGTACCTGTAGGGATTCGAACCCCAGACCTTCTGATCCGTAGTCAGACGCTCTATCCAGCTGAGCTACAGGTACATATGTGGTGACTGCTTGGCGGAGAGGGCGGGATTCGAACCCGCGGTACCCTTTTGGAGTACGAGCGTTTAGCAAACGCTTGGTTTAAGCCGCTCACCCACCTCTCCAGATTGTCATGCAGCCTTCCTTGTGGCGAGGGGTGAGGGATTCGAACCCCCGGTAGGTTGCCCCACTACGGTTTTCAAGACCGTTGCCTTCAACCACTCGGCCAACCCCCCTTGCGGTGGGTGCGCTTCATTCGTCTCCGTCTCAAGCGCGAGGGGAAGTATATGGGGAGGGCCGCAACTTGTCAACGTTTGCGCAGGCCGCGCCAGCTCAGGTAGGCCAGGATGCCCAGACCAGCCAGCAGCCCAGGGGCAACCCGGCTGGGGTTTCGGGGGGCCTGGCCGCCAAGAATGGCGCTCAGCGCCTCCTCGTGGGCGGTGCGGGCGGGCAGGGTAAGAACTGTGGCCGGGAGGGTCAAGTCCGCCCAGATCACGTCGGTGCGGTACTCGTTTTCCAGGGGGTGGCCACTCCCGGCGGCCCGCTCCCTGCCGGCGCGGCGCAGGTGCTCCGGCGTTCCCGTGGTCACCCAGGGCGTCAGGGCCAGAAAGCCGGGGCGGGGGCTGGTCAGGGCGTAACTGCGCGGCTCGGGGGCGTCTTCGGCGCGTCCGGTGATGGCGCTCTGACCGTCGAAGGTCAGGTCAAGGAGGTTGCCCACCACCATGGGGTTCACGGCGTAACGGATGCTGCGGCCCCGGGTGGAGGCCGTCCAGCTGGATTCCAGCCACGCCACGGGCTGGTCGCGGAGGTTCGCGGGATCGGGCGGCAGGCCTTCTTTGGCTGTCCAGGGGGCGCCGTTGGCGTCGGGTTGCAGCAGCACGGTGCAGCCCTGTTCCTCCAGGCGGCCGATCACTTCGGGCCGGAAGGCGTCCAGGCTGATGGCCACCCCCAGGTCGCCGACGGGCGTGGGAAACACCCGCAGCTCGCGCAGGTCGCCGGGCGTCAGGTCGACGCCTCCCGCTTCCTCGTCGGGGGTCAGGTACACCTTATCGGCCACGCCGATGAGCTGGCCTTGCGGGTCAAGGATGACCGTCTGGTTGGTCAGGGTGCCGGGGGCACGCCTGGGCTGCCCGCCCACCAGCCTGTAGCGCGGCGTGGGCGCACTGCCGCAGCACAGGTACACGCCGTACTCACGGGCCAGGTCACGGCAGGTGTGCAGGTAAAGGCGCGTGTTGGCGTCGGCGTCCGCCAGTTGCAGGGCACGAATGGGTGACACGCCCTCGCGCCACATCAGGGGCAGGGTGCGGGCCAGCCGCCCGACAAAAAGGGCCGCCGCGACCCGCTGGAAGGTGCCCAGCGGCGTGGCCCACCGCCCGCCGCGCAGCACCAGCGGCAAGCCGTTCAGTTCGGTCAGCACCACCAGATTGGGTTGGTTCGTCGCCAGGTGCGGGCGGGCCATCTCCAGTTGTGAACGCATCCAGGCTTTGAAGGCGGCGGCACTGGTGAAATCGTGCGCGTGCCACTTGGGCTGCACGGCAAGGGCGCGAAAGTGGCGGGGCATCCCCCCCGGTATACCGATTTTGCGGCGGCGAGACAAGCCGATGTAGGCGACCCGGGTGTGCCATCATGCCTGCCATGACAGGGAACGCGGTGACTGGTGACACAGGGGCCAGCGACGCAGGAACGAGCGGTACAGTGGCCGGTGACGTTGCCGGCTTTGCGCCCCTGGGCGACAGCGCTTTGATGGTCAGCACCCCCCTGGCGCGGGAACTGCTGCTGTCGTGCCAGGCTGCCCCACTCAGCGGCGTGCTGGAAGCCGTGCCCGCCCTGAACGTGGTGACCCTGCTGTTCAGCCCCCTGGAGACGACCGCAACGGAATTGCAAGACGCTGTGCAGGCGAGACTGGCGGCCCTCTCTCCCCTGCCCGTGGGTGAGGGGCGGGCCCTGCACCTGCCCGTCCGCTTTGGCGGCCCGGACCTGGGGTGGTGTGCGGACTTCACCGGGCAATCCGTGGACAGGTTCGTCGATGAGCTGTGCAGCTTGCCGCTCACGGTGGCGTTCCTGGGGTACACGCCAGGCTTCGCGTTCCTGACCGGCCTGCCCGCGCACCTGCAGATGCCGCGCCTGAGGGCCCCGCGCGAGCGCGTTCCTGCCGGCAGCGTCGCCCTGGGCGGCCCGTGGGCCGGCGTGTACCCCACCGAAACCCCGGGCGGCTGGCGCATCGTCGGCTCCACGGACATCAAACTCTTCGATCTGGCGCGAGCTGACCCGGTGTGGTGGCACCCTGGCGACGGCGTGAGATTCAGCCGTGACTGACCGACTTCACAGGCTCTGCGGCGCGGCCCCAGGCATCCGGCGTTTCATGGCGGGAGGGTAAGAGATGGTTGAGGTCTTGCGGCCTGGCCTCCAGTCCACCCTTCAGGACGCGGGGCGGCGGGTGCGGGCGCTGGGAATTCCGTCCGGGGGCGCGGCGGACAGCGTGGCCCTGCGCCTGGCGAACGCACTGGTGGGCAACGCGGCGGACGCGGCGGCGCTGGAAATTACACTGAGTGGGCCGAAATTACGCTTCAGGGAAAGGGCAGTCGTGGCCCTGTGCGGCGCACCATTTCAGATGAAACTGGAGGGGCTGGATGTTCCCCTGAATCGCGCTCTCACGGTGCAGGCGGGCGAGACCCTGGATATCGGCGGGACTTCGCTGGGTATGCGGGCGATGCTGGCCTTGCGGGGCGGACTGAACGGGGACGTGGTGTTCGGGAGCCGCTCCACGGACTTGAGGAGCGGATTCGGGGGAAGGCAGGGACGCACCATTCAGAAAGGTGACGAACTGACCCTGCTGCCTTCAGAGCCGCGCCGGGTGATCCGGGCCAGCCTTCACCCTTCCCTTCTCACTTCCGTGGCGAACCATCAGGTGTTGCGGGTGCTGGCGACGGCGGAGGCCGCCCCGGCCCTGCTGGCCGACCTGACGCGCCGGGCTTTCACGGTCAGCACCCAGGCCGACCGCATGGGCGTGCGCCTGCAACAGAACCTGAGCGCCCCGCACGACCCGGCGCGGGTCAGTCTGCCCAACGTAACCGGCATGGTGCAGCTTCCGCCAGACGGCCGGCCCATCCTGCTGCTTCCCGACAGCGGCACGCACGGCGGCTACCCCACGCCGCTGGTGGTGGCCCGGGTCGATCTGCCGCGCCTGGCGCAGCTGCGGCCCGGTGGCACCGTGCAATTCAAGTTGGTGAACGCCGGGCAGGCCACCGCCGCCTTGCGGGAAGCTGAAAAAACCCTGCGCCAAACGGAACTGACTTTGCAGTGGCTTCACGCTCAGGGCGCATGAACGGGCACTCACTTTAGTCAGATGACGGCGCCCTGACGCTGTGGCAACTTGAAGGCATGACCTTGAGGAAAAAACCCCAGCGGGACGAGCACCCCGACACCGAAAGACGCGGGGACGGCGCGCCCAGCCTCGCGTCCGGTCTGGGTGGCCTGGCGCGGCGGCTGGCGAAACAGGCGCTGGACGACCCACGGATACGCGAGACGGGCAGTCAACTGAAGCACCGCGCCGAGGAACTTCAGGCCCAGGCGCGCGACCGGGCCGATAGACGCCTGGAGGACATCATCGCCAGGCGCGGTGGAAGCGACGAGACGAACGAACTCCTGGCCCAGCGCCGGCAGGAACGCGACCTGAAGGCCGGCAAGCTGCGCGCCCGCTCGCAACTGCTGGCCCTGGCCGACACCCCGCACGAGAAGCGCGTGCTGCTGCGCGTCATCGAGGGAACCCCCTGGGCCGGCGGTGAAGGCCGCGTGCCGCGTTACACCGAACTGCTCGATACCCTCGCGCCGTCCGGCGAGGCGGGCGCGGAAATGGCGGTTCACCGCGCGCTGTGGTCACTGGCCGAACGGCACGTGCTGTCGGTGTCGCCTTTCGGGGAGATCACCGCTTCACCGCTTAGCCGGGCCGCTAGAGTGCTGGAGAACCATGACCACAACCCCACTGAGTATTGACCTGAATGCCGACCTGGGCGAAGGCAGCCCGCACGAGGAAGCAGTGATGCCGCACGTCACCAGCGCGAACATCGCCTGCGGGGGGCACGCCGGAGACGCAGAGACCATGCGCCGCAGCCTGCTGCTGACGCAGAAGTACGGTGTGGCGGCCGGAGCGCACCCCGGTTTTCCGGACAAGGAAGGCTTTGGGCGGCGCGAGCTACACTTCCGACCCGCCGAGGTCACGCAGTTCGTGCTGGAGCAGATCGAGGCCCTGGGGGCCGTGGCGGCCGAGGTGGGCGTGCCCCTGCGGCACGTCAAACCGCATGGAATGCTGTACAACATGGCCGTGAAAGACCCTGAACTGGCCGCCGCCATCGCGCAGGCCGTGGCCCAGTCGGGGATTTTGCCTTACTTCGGGCTGGCGGGGGCAAGCAGCGTGATGCTGCGGGAAGCCGAGAAACAGGGCCTGCGGCCCATCGGTGAGGGCTTTGCAGATCGGGGGTATGCGCCCGACGGCTCGCTGTGGCCACGCGGTCAGGCAGGGGCCCTGCGGCCCGAAGCCGAAGCCATCGGGCAGGGCGTCAGCATTGCCACCACGGGTACCGTCACCGCTGTTACGGGCGAACAGGTCAAGGTTCCTGCCCACACCCTGTGCCTGCACGGCGACGGCGCCGAAGCCGCCGAAATCGCCAGAAACCTGCGGCATGCCCTGGAACAGGCAGGCGTCAACGTCCAGGCCCCATAGCTTAGGGCAGACAACTGAGATGAGAACTTCAAGTTGATTTGGATGCCCCACCTGCAAGCCTCCTCCCCTCTCCCAAACAGGTACAGGCAAAGCAGTCCATCTTGTTCGCGTCCCAGTCAACTTCGCCGTTCAATCAGACCGAGGCCGTCGGGCGCGGAGCGCACGGGCCATACGCCACGAACCCGGACGTTCAAAACATTCGGCCCCGCTGCTTTAAGCCCCGTCCCAGAACCAACAACCGCCCACATCCCACCCCTGCCCAGTGCAACGTAAGCTCCCCCTGTCCCCGGTGGGGATAGGGGGTTGGGGCCGCCCAGCAGCAAAAGAAAAAGCCAGGCCCACCGACCTGGCTTCCCTCATTGGCTTGAAGCTCAGGCGCGGCGTCCGCCGAACATACCGATCAGGTCATCGAGTGCGTTGCCGTCGCCGTCACGATCCAGGACATTGTTCAACGTGCCGATCATGCCGCCCAGGTTGCCACCCCCGCCCATCTGTCCGCTGCGCTGGCTCATCTGGTTGCTGGCGCCAGGATAGCCGGGAATAACGCTCCCACCCCCCAGAACGCTGCCCTGAGATTGCTGATACCCCTGACTCTGGTTCTGCTGGCCGCCCAGCGCCCCGCCAAGCACGTTGCCCAGGCCGCCGCCACCGAGAATGCCGCCCAGGATGCTGCCGATGTCGATGCCGCCCGCGTTCGCGCCCATGTTGCCACTCTGGGCACTGCCGCGTTGGCGGGCAAGGTAATTCAGGATAAGGGGCGCGACCATCATCAGGACTTGCATGGCGAGTTGCGGGCTGATGCCGGCGCGCTGGCTGACGGCGTTCACGGCGGCGTTCTGCTGCCCGCCAAAAATGTGCCCCAGCATGCGCTGCGCTGCGCCCTGATCCGGCACCTGGCCCTGCTGGAACAGGCCGATGGTGTTGCCGGTGTGGTCGTTCAGGGCGCTTTCCAGCGAGGCGGCGCCCTGTGGGGACTGGGCGTTGCGGGTCAGGGCGCCGAGCAGCAGTGGCACGGCGGCTTCCAGGGCTGAGGCGGTCTGGCTGGGGTCGGTGCCGAGTTGCCGACTGACCTGCTGCTGGGTCTGTCCCATTCCGCCGAGCATGTTGAAAATATCCATCATAAGGGGTGACCTCCTGATACGGCTTCCGTCTGTTGCATCCACCCTCCGGGAAAACGCCGGATTGCGGATTCCACGCCCGGAACCCGTTTTGCTCCCACTCTCTCCGGTCGGATTTCATCGCCCTGAATGGGCGATTCAATCGGAGCCCGTATGAGGTGAAGTGCCTTCAGGGTAAGCCGCCTGGCGCGGCGCGGCGCTTAACAAAAGTGAAGGTTCCGCTGTGACAGGCACCTGAAACCGGGCAGAGACGGAGCTTTCAGGCCGGCTGAGACGTAACATCAACCATGAGCACCAACGACCGGTTCGGTTTGCAGGGCGACCCCGCAGTCAGGGAAACCCGACGCGTGAAGTTCGGCACGGACAGCCTGGATCCCCTGTTTCTCGTCCTGGCCTCGTTGACCGCCGTGCTGCTGCTGATCCCCGGGGTGCTCGGGGGATTCAACTGGCCCGGTGTGTTGCTGCTGCTCAGCCTTCCGCTGGCCTGCTGGGGCTGGTTCGAGTGGTTCAGGGCCCGCCGCACCAGCCAGCCACACAGGCAACTGGGGATCAAGGTGTACCTGATGATGGTCGGTCTGCGGTACGCTTCCGAACTCCTGGCAGACGCCCAGGCCGGCGACGCACTGGATTTCTGGAACCTGGGTTCGTTTCTGCTCATCCTCCTGCTTCTGACTTTCGCCTTTTTCCAGCAGCGCCGCAAGGCCTGACGGTCTCCCCCAGAATTGAGCCTCCTGTTTGTTTTGTTCTCCTCCTGGGAGAACACCGGAGGGAGAACTCCACGTCCGGGACGCTTCTCTTCCTTATCACGCTGGGCATTCCATAATGAAAATCCCCCGGGCGCGAAACCCAGGGGATCTTTCTGACTCGTCGCTTTTTACTGCCCTATGCCGGCGAGGAGGCGCCAGATGCCAGGGTTGGCGGCGAAGTTGTACCACAGGCTGGGAATCAGGCCCAGCAGAATGACGCCCAGCACGCCAAGAAGCACGGTGGCGTTGGTGGGGGGGCGTTGGCCGTGCGCGTACTCACGGGCGGGGGTGCGGTCCGGCATGAACATCAGCATGGCCGGGCGCAGGTAGTACACCAGCGAGATGACGCTGGTGATGGCGGCCAGCACGGTGAGCCACTGGTAGCCGTTCTGGAACGCGGCCTGGAAGGCCAGATACTTGCCGAAGAACCCGGCGAAGGGCGGGAGTCCGGCCAGCGACGCCAGGCAGATGGCGAGGGCCACCGCGTAGGCGGGGTGGCGGTAGAACAACCCGCGCATGTCACCGATGCTCAGGCCGCTTTCGTTGCGTTGCAGGGCAGCGATGATGGCGAAGGCCACGCCGCTCATGAGGGTGTAGGTCAGCAGGTAGTACACCAGGGCCGGGCCGCCGGCGCTGGGCTGCGCCAGCAGGCACATCGCCAGGAACCCGGTGTGCGCGATGGCGGAGTAGGCCATCAGGCGCTTGAAGTTGGTCTGGAAGTACGCGGCCATGTTCCCGATGATCAGGGTGGCGGCAATCAGCCACTGCAGGACGCTGTGCCAGGCGGGCGCGTCGACCAGAGCGCCGCTGAACACGCGCAGCATCCCGGCGAACGCGGCGACCTTCACGACCGTGCTCAGGAACAGGCTGATGCTGGTGGGCGCGCCACTGTACACGTCGGGCGTCCACTGGTGAAAGGGCGCCAGGGCGACTTTGAAGGAGAAGCCGGCCAGAATTAGCAGGGCGCCGGCCACCAGGATGCCCATGTTGTTGGGGGCCAGCGCGACGGTGGTGGCCGCGTCGGCCGCAGCATTGACGGTGGCGGGGTTCAGCACTTCGGCCACGCGGCCCGCGATGCCGGCGTAGTTGAAGCTGCCGGTGGCGCCGTACAGGAAGGCAATGCCGTAAATCAGGATGGCGCTGCCGGCCGAGCCGAGCAGGAAGTACTTCAGGCCGGATTCCTCGCTGCGGCGCGAATCCTGCAGGGTGGCCAGTACGTAGCCGGCCAGGCTCATGATCTCCAGGCCGATCAGCATGACGATCAGGTCGCCGGAGAACGCAATCAGCAGGCAGCCGGTGATGGCATACATCAGCATGGCGTCGAATTCGGGGAAGCTGACACGGGCGCGCCAGGCGGTGTCGAGCGAGACGAGCAGGGACATGATGCTGCCCAGCACGATGACGCCGCCGATCATCAGGGCCACGTTGTCGGCGCGGACGCCGCCGTTGAAGGCACTCAGGTCGCGGTTCCACAGGCCGAAGCCCAGCAGGCTGGTCATCGAGAGGCCCGCCAACACCAGCATGGCGATGTTGAACCAGGTGACGTTCCGTCGGCTGGTGTTGAACCCGCCGACGGTGCTGACGATGGCCCCCAGCAGCACGAACAGGATGGGCATCAGGGGCAGGAAGTTGACGTCGGGAAGCGTGTAGGTCATGGGTTGCCTCCCAGGGCGCGGGCGGCCAGGCCCAGGACGTTCTGAACCGCCGGTTGAATGAGGTTCAGGGCGGGCAGGGTGTACACGCCGAAGAAGATGGCGAGGGCCAGCGGCAGGCCCAGCACGAACCACTCCAGCCCGTGCAGGTCCCGCGTGGCGACGGCGCCCAGCGGGCGGGCCTGCCAGAAGGTCGTCTGGAAGGCGGTCAGGGCGTAGGCGGCGGCGGCGATGACGGTCAGGGCGGCCACGGCGGTAATCCAGGGTTGCACCTGGTAGGCGCCAAGCAGCACGCTGAATTCACCGATGAAACCAGCCAGGCCAGGAACGGCGATGCTGGCGAACCACAGGGCCATGGTCAGGCCGCCCATGGCGCCGGCCTGCGTCATCACGCCGCCCACGCGGGTGTCCACGCTGCCGATGCGCTCCTGAAGCATGCCCACCGACAGGAACAGTGCCCCGGTGTACAGGTTCTGGAAGGCCAGCAAGTACATCGCCCCGATGATGGCCGTTTCGTTGAGGCTGAAGATGCCCAGCGCCACGAAGCCCATGTGCGAGAGGCCCGCGTAGGCCAGCAGGCGTTTCCAGTTCTGCTGGCTGAAGGCGATCCAGGCGGCGTACAGCGCCGTGAAGGCCGCCAGGCCCATCAGCACCGGGCGGAAGTCGTGCATGGCGTTGGGAAAGAGGGGCATGGCGAAGATGAAGAGGCCGTAGCCACCCACCTTGTACAGCGTGCCCATCACGTCCGGCACACCGCTGGGGTGGTTCTGCTCGTGGAAGTCCGGCAGCCAGGCGTGCAGCGGCCACAGCGGCAGTTTCACGGCCATGGCCAGCAGGAAGCCCAGGAACAGCCAGTTCTGCACGGGTTGCGGAACGACCCGTTCGGTCAGGCCGCTGAGGTGGCGCAGCGTGCCGTCGGCCAGCCTCACGTCGAAGCCGTACAGCGCGAAGGTGTCGGCGCCACTGTAGTACTTCACGCCGATGATCGAGAGCAGCATCAGCAGGCTACCGAACAGCGTGAAGGCCGCGAACTTCACCAGCGCCTTCATGCGGCTGGGGCCGCCGTAGATGGCCAGCATCATCAGCGCGGGAATCAGCGCCCACTCGAAGAACACATAGAACAGCACCAGGTCGCGCGAGGCGAAGATGCCCAGCAGGCCCGTTTCCATGGCCAGGATCAGGCCCAGCATGGTGCCGGGGTTGGGAATGCGCTTCACGGCGTACAGTGCCGCGATAAAGGTCATGAACGCGGTGATGACGGCGAAAATGAGGCTGACACCGTTCAGTTGCACGCTGTAGGTGATGCCCAGCGGCGCCACCCAGTCACGCACGTAGGCGCCGGTGCCGCCCGAGAGCCAGATGGCCAGGCCCAGGCCCAGGGTCAGCAGCGTGCTGCCGATGGCGACTTCCTCGCGCCATTTGTTAGGAACGACCATGACCAGCAGGGCCGCGAGCAGCGGCAGGAAGATCATGAGGTGCATCATGCGGGCAACTCCTGCCCGGCAGGGGTATTGGGGAGATTAAAAAGCCGTTTCACTGTCCACTTCCCATAACTTTGAGGGCCCAGTAGCCGATGATGGCGGCGGTGCCGAGCACCATGCTGACGGCGTAGGCCCGCACGAATCCGCTTTGCCACAGCGCAAAGACTCCACCGGGGGCAGAGAAATTGCGCCCGATGCCGCCCAGGGTGCCGTCCACGCCGCGATCCACGATGTCCAGACCGTGCGCGACGGCGCGGCTGGGGTTGCCGACCAGGCCGTCGTAGGCGTCCTGAAGGTACAGGGCGTTGGTGCTGGTGCGCCCCAGCGGCCCGTTGTACAGGTGGTCGCCGCGGTGTTCCCACCAGGCCCACGCCAGGCCGCCCACACCCGCCGCCACGGCCAGGAAGGTCAGCAGCAGTTCGGTGGAGTGGCTGATCTCGTGGACGTGAACCGGCACGGCGCGGCTGAGGTAGTCGTCGAAGCGGTGGCCGCCGCCCAGGAAGGCGGGGATGTTCAGGAAGCCGGCCAGGGTCGCGCCGGCGGCCAGCACGCCCAGCGGGGCCTTCATCAGCAGGTCGGCGTCGTGGGGGTGATCCACGTGGCCCCGGTATTTGCCCTGCCACACCAGGAAGTACCAGCGGCCCATGTAGAAGGCGGTCAGGAAAGCCACACCCAGGCCCACCAGGTACAGCACCGGGCTCTGCGCGTAAGCGGCGGCCAAGATGGCGTCCTTACTGAAGAACCCGCTGAAGATCGGAATACCCGCGATGGCCAGCACGCCGATGGCCGACACGATGTGCGTGAAGGGCATGAAGCGGGCCAGGCCACCCATGCGCCGCACGTCCTGTTCCTCGTGCAGGCCGTGAATCACGGCACCGGCGGCCAGGAACAAGAGCGCCTTGAAGAAGGCGTGCGTGAGCAGGTGGAACACTGCCGCGGAGTAACTGTGCAGGCCCACCGCCAGGAACATGTACCCCAGTTGCGACACGGTACTGAAGGCCAGAATTTTCTTGATGTCGTACTGGTTCAGGGCTGAGAGGGCGCCGTACAGCGCGGTGGCGGCCCCGACCCAGGCGACCCAGGTGCTGGCCTGGGGGGCCAGGTCGAACAGAAAGTGGCTGCGGCTGATCAGGTACACGCCGGCCGTGACCATGGTGGCCGCGTGAATAAGCGCCGAGACGGGCGTGGGGCCGGCCATGGCGTCGGGCAGCCAGGTGGTGAGGGGCAACTGGCCGGATTTGCCGATGGCCCCGACCAGCAGGAACAGGCAGGCCAGTTCCAGTTGCCCTTGCATGCTGCCGCTCAGGAACACTCTGGAGCCTTCGTGTGCGCCTAGCACGGGGTTCTGCATCAGTTGCGGGATGTTCAGCGTGCCGAACACCTTGAACAGCAGGAACATGCCCAGCATGAAGCCGGCGTCCCCGACGCGGTTCATGATGAAGGCCTTGCGGGCGGCGTTGCTGTTGTTCACCGCTTCGCTGTTGTTGGCTTCCCATACGTCCTGGGTGCTGGCCTCGGTGTTGCGGCCATTAAACCAGAAGCCGATCAGCAGGAAGGAAGCCATGCCGACGCCTTCCCACCCGACGAACATAAGGGGGTAACTGTCGGCCAGTACCAGGATCAGCATCATGGACACGAAGAAGTTCAGGAACGCGAAGAAGCGGTTGAACTGCCGGTCGTGGGACATGTAGCTCATCGAGTAGACGTGAATCAGGAAACCGATCCCGGTGATGATCAGGGTCATCACGCTGGACAGTTGATCGAGCCAGAACCCGATAGACAGGTTCACGGTCTGGGTGCCGTTCAGGGCCATGTTGGGCAGCCACTGCCACAGCACCTCATGAATGGGGGCGGCCCCGGCGGCGCGGTAATTGAGCACAGCCACCAGGAAACTCAGCAGGACGCTGCCCGCGCCGATCAGTCCGGCGAGGCTACGCGGGAGTTTGGGCAAGAGCATCAGCAGCGCGAAGCCGATCAGCGGGAAAAGGGGCATCAGGGAAAGTCGCATCTGGGTCGCCACTCAGCCTTTCAGTTGCGCGAGGTCGTCCACGTTGGTGGTTTCGCGTTTGCGGAAGATGGCAACGATGATCGCCAGACCGATGGCGACCTCCGCTGCGGCGAGGGTCATCACGATGAACACGGCGGTTTGCCCGACCAGGTCACCCCAGGCGCGGGCAAAGGCCACCAGCGCCAGGTTGGCGGCGTTCAGCATGAGTTCCACGGACAAAAAGACCATGATCGCGGTGCGCCGGGTCAGGACGCCGATCATGCCCAGGGCGAACAGCACGCCCGAAAGGGCCACATAAGCTCCAGTACCGACCATCAGGCCCGCACCTCCTCTTGCTGGCGCTGAGCTTGCTGGGACTGCGCGGCCAGGGCGGCAGAACGCGCCTCGACCAGCACGCTGGGCGTGGCCGCTTCGGGTTCGCTGTCGGGCTGGCCGTCGGGTTCGCTCTCGGGGCGCTGCACCAGGGCAATCGCACCGACGATGGCGACCAGCAGCAGAATGCTGACGGCCTCGAAGGGAAACAGGAAGCGGGTCAGCAGGGTCACGCCAACGTTCGCGGCGCTGCCGTCCTGAAGCTGCCCGGCCCGCTCGGCCAGGTTGACGGGGTCTTTGTAACTGAAGGCCAGCACCACGAAGGCGCCCGCCAGAAGCGCCGCGCCGATGCCGCCGATTTCACGCACGAACGGCACCGGGTCTTGCCCGGTGATGGGCGCGTTGGCGTTGAGCAGCATGATCACGAACAGGAACAGCACCATGATGGCCCCGGCGTACACGATCACCTGCGTGGCGGCCAGGAAGGACGCATTCATGGTGGCGAACAACCCGGCGACCATCAGCAGGGTGCTGACCAGGCCCAGCGCCGCGTGAACGGCGTTGCGCGCCCCGATGGTCACGACCCCGCCGACGATCGCCAGCACGGCCAGAAGAATGAAAGCGATCATTGCGGGTAATCCACCCCCTCCAGTTCGGGCCGCGCGCCGCCGTGCGCGACCTTGAAGCCCAGCCGCACCGGCTGGCCCTTGCGCTCCGCCTCGCGGCGCTGCGGGCGGCTGCCCTCCACGCCGACCAGCATGTCTTCCTTGCCGTACACGAAGTCACGGTAGCGGTAGTCGGCCATCTCCCACTCGTTGCCCAGCACCACCGCGCCGGTCGGGCAGGCTTCCTCGCACATGCCGCAGAAGATGCAGCGCAGCATGTTGATCTCGTACACCTTGGCGTACCGCTCGCCGGGCGACACCGGGTTGGCCGGGTCGTTCTCGGCGGCCTCCACGTAAATGGCGTAGGCGGGGCAGGCGGCGGCGCACAGCGAACAGCCGATGCACTTTTCCAGGCCGGTGCCGGGGTGGCGCGTCAGCACGTGACGCCCGCGGAAGCGCGGTTGCAAGGTGATTCTCTCTTCCGGATAGCTGACGGTCAGGGGCTTCTGAAACAGCTTGCTCATCGTCAAGCCCATGCCCTTGGCGATTTCAAGAACGCCCATGAATAGCTCCTTTCAGGTGGGGGGTCAAGTCAGTCTCCCCCTGCGCGCCCGGTCTGCGGGACTTGCGGCGTCCGGCTGCGCACCGGGGCCGTCTTGTTGAACCAGGGGCGGAACACGTCACTGCGCACGATCATGAAGGCGGCCAGCCCCAGGCTGATCAGCCCCAGGGCCCACCAGCCCAGGGACTGGTTGAGGCCGAAGCGCTCGTACACGTTGCCGCCTTTCCACTCGGTACGCCCGACGAAGGCGATGTAGGCGGCGACCAGCATGGTGTTGAAGAGGGCAAACGGCAGCATGACCTTCCAGCCGAAACGCATCAACTGGTCGTAACGGATACGCAGGATGCTGGCCTTGACCCAGATGAAGAAGAAGATGAAGAAGGCCATCTTGGCGATGAACCAGATCAGGGGCCAGTCGCTGATGCCGGGAATCAGGCCGTCCAGGAACTGCGGGCCTTTCCAGCCGCCGAAGAACATGGTGACCATGAAGGCGCTGGCGGTGAACATGCCGATGTACTCGGCCATCTGGTACAAGGCCCACTTGATGGCGCTGTACTCGGTCAGAAAACCGGCCACCAGTTCCTGCTCGGCTTCGGGCAGGTCGAAGGGGGCGCGGTTCGTTTCGGCAAAGGCGCTGATCAGGAACAGGATGAACGCGAAGGCCTGGAAGAAGATGAACCAGCCGTTGACCGCCTGGTACTGCACGATGTCGGTCATGCGGGTGCTGCCGACCATCATCAGGACGCCCAGCAGGCTCATGCCCATGCCCAGTTCGTAACTGATCATCTGGGCGCTGCTTCTGAGGCCACCCAGCAGCGGGTACTTGGAGCCCGAGGCCCAGCCGCCCAGGAAGATGCCGTAGATGCCCATGCTGGTCATGGCCAGCAGGATCAGGATGCCGGCGTCCAGGTTGTAGACCCAGGGGTTCTCGCCGAAGAGGCTCCCGGCGGGGCCGGCGGGAATGCCGCCGAAGGCCAGCAACGCGAAGGTCACGCTGATGATGGGCGCGATGGTGTACACCAGTTTGTCGGCCATCGTGACGTTGATGTCCTCTTTGAAGATGGACTTGATGGCGTCGGCGACGGGTTGCAGCAGGGCGAACGGCCCCACGCGGTTCGGGCCGGGGCGCATCTGGAAGCGGCCCAGCAGTTTACGCTCGACGAGCGTCATGTAAGCGAAGCCGGTCAGCAGGCCCAGAATGACCAGAACGGCCTTCAGCAGCGTGATGAGTCCAGCGGCGAGCCAGTCGGGCATCAGTCGTTTCCTCCTGCGGGCATCGGCCCGGCCATGGGGAGCGTCCAGCCGCTGCTCGCGAGGTTCTCGACGTGCTGCACCCAGGTGACGTTCCAGTTCTTGTCCATCATGCGCTCGGTCCACAAACGGGGCGTGTAGGCCGCGCCGACCGGGGCGGTGAATTCAGGGGCGGCCGGGCGCACTTCGCCCTGCTCGGGCAGGTTGTCCAGGCTGCGGCCCAGGCGCTCTTGCAGCAGGCTCTGGGCGCTCTTGAGGCCACGCACCTTGGGCCGGATACCGACGCTTTCCGCCACGGCGGTCAGGGTGCGGATCAGGTCTGCGCCCTCCCCGGCGTTCAGGGCGGCCTGTTGCAGGCCCAGGTAACGCCCTTCGAGGTTCACGGTGGTGCCGCGTTTCTCGTAGTTCGTCACGGCCGGCAGCACCACGTCTGCGAGTTGCGCCGTGTCGGTCAGGTGCGTATCGTGCACCACCGTGAAGCCGGCGGCGCGGGTCTTGGGGTCGAGGCGGCTGATGAAGGCGGCGCGGGCCTGCGGCAACTGCGCGTAGTTCAGGCCGCCACTGCGCGGCACCAGATTCAGCGCGGCCAGGCCGTTGGCATTGGCCCCAGCGGGAATGGCCAGGATTTTGGCTTTCAGGCGCTGCGCCAGGTCGCTGAGGTTGACGCCCAGGCTGCCGCTGGTGCTGTTCAGCACGTCCGCGCCCACGATAATCACGGCGCGTTCGGCTTTCTCCAGCATGGTCAGGGCGGCCTTCAGTTCGTCGGTGTCGGCGTTCATCAGTTTGCCCAGCGGATTGCCCTCGTGGACTTCCACCTGGGTGCCCGCGTGCGCCCACAGGCGCGAGGGCTTGCCGATCACCGCGACTTTCTCGGGTTTGCGGGCGGGGCGTTCCACCAGCCGCAGGTCGGCAATGGCGGTGCCGTGGTCGAACTCGGGGGGCAGCAGGCCGCCGCGCAGGGCTTCCAGAATGCGCAGTTCCACCACCGGGGCTTCCTCGCCCAGGTCGGCGCCCAGCACCAGGATGCCGTCGGCGGTCGCCACGTCGGTCAGGGTAGCGGTGGACTTCACCGAGGCGGCGTAACGCGGCCAGTGGTCCACGCTGCGGGCATTCATCGCGTCGGCCAGCGATTCCAGCGCCGCGCCTTCCTCCAGGGTGCTGTCCGCGTTGATGAACAGCGCGATGTCGGCGGGGTTGACCGTGCCCAGGCCCTGCTTCATGGCGTTGATGGCGTCGTCCCAGGTGGCGGGTTGCAACTGGCCGTCTACCCGGATCATGGGCGTGGTCAGGCGGCCTTCCGAGGCGAAGGTGTGGCCGAAGCGGCCCGCGTCGCAGATCCACTGCTCGTTCACGTCACGGTTCTCGCGGCCCACGATGCGCTCCAGGCGGCCGTTGCGGGCGTCCACTGTGATGGCGCAGCCGGTGGGGCACAGCGTGCAGGTGGTGGGCGTGTGGTCGTATTCCCAGTTGCGGCCACGGAAACGCGCCACGTTGTCCAGCAGCGCCCCCACCGGGCAGATGTCGGCGATGTTGCCCTGAAAGCCGGTGGGCAGCCCGCCCTCCTGCGTGTCGATGAAGGTGTGCCCGCCACGCTCGATGAAGTCCAGCACCTCCTGCCCCGGCACTTCCTCGAAGTAACGCACGCAGCGTTTGCAGTGAATGCAGCGCTCCTGATCCAGGATGATGAAATCCGAGAGCGGGTAGTGCTTGTCCGCGTGGCGGCGGTCGAAGCCAAAGCGGCTGGCACCGTACCCGTACTCGAAAGCGCGGTCTTGCAACTCGCACGCGCCGCCCTTGTCGCAGGTGGGGCAGTCCAGCGGGTGGTTGATGAGGTGAAACTCCATCATGCCCGCCTGCGACTTGGCGACCGTCTCGCTGGTCTTGGCGGTCTTAATGTGCATCCCTTCCGTGGCCTGCATGGTGCAGGACGCCATCGGTTTCGGGAAGTAGAAGATCTTGGTCTGCCCGTTCTCGTCCACTTCCAGGTTGCCGTCCTTGCCTTTGCGGGGCGTTCCCGCCTCCACCAGGCACATCCGGCACGCGCCCACCGGACTCAGGTACGAATGGGCGCAGAAGTAAGGCACGTCCTGACCCGCCGCGAACACCGCGTCGATGGCGGACGTTCCGTTTGGCAGGTCGAGTTCGATGCCGTCTACAGTGACTTTCACACTTCCCTCCAGCGTTTTCCAGCTCCGATCAGTTCTCCGCGTTCGGCGGCGTCGTATTCCTCGCGGAAGAGTTTGATGCTGCTCAGGACTGGCCCCATGCAGGCGTCGGCCAGCGCGCAGAAAGACCGTCCGCCGATGTTGTCGGCCATGTCGAGAATGAGCTGCGTGTCACCGGGCTGGCCGTAGCCGCGCCCGAGTTTCTCGTACATCTTGACCATCCAGCCGCTAATTCCTTCGCGGCAGGGGGTGCATTTGCCGCAGGATTCGTGGGCGTAGAAGCGCACGCTGTTCCAGGTGGTCTGCACGATGGACACGCTGCTCGGGATCAGGGTGACGCCCGCCGTGCCCAGCGAACTGCCTGCCGCGACCAGCGACTCGTAATCCATCGGCGTGTCGAGGATCTGGTCACTCCACTTCAGCAGCTGGCAGGAAATCCCGCCGGGGATGATGGCCTTGATGTCTTCCTGCGGCCCGCCGGCCCAGTCGTAGATCAGTTCGCGGAAGGTGGTTCCCAGCGGCAGTTCGTACACGCCGGGACGCTTGACCGGGCCGCTGATCTGGAAAAGCTTCATGCCCTTGCTCTTCTCGGTGCCCATGCCCGCGTGCCAGTCCGCGCCGTAGCGCAGAATGTGCGTGCAGGCGCAGAAGGTTTCCACGTTGTTGATGGTGGTGGGCAGGCCGTACAGGCCCGCGGCGGCGGGGAAGGGCGGCTTCAGGCGCGGGTTGGCGCGGAGGCCCTCCAGCGAGTTCATCAGCGCGGTTTCCTCGCCGCAGATGTACGCCCCGGCGCCACGGTGCACCTGAAGGTCGAAGTCGAAACCGCTGCCTAAGACGTTCTTCCCGAGAAACCCGGCTTCGCGCGCTTCCTTGATGGCGGCCCACAAACGTTCGGCAGCGTGGACATACTCGCCACGAATGTAGATGTACCCTTTGGTGGCCCGCATGGCCAGCCCGCCGATCAGCATGCCCTCGATGAGCTGGTGCGGGTCTTCGGACATCAGGTAGCGGTCTTTGAAGGTGCCGGGTTCGGACTCGTCGGCGTTGCACAGCACGATGTGCTGGCGTCCGTCATTCAGCGGCATGAACGACCACTTCAGGCCGGTGGCGAAGCCGGCCCCGCCGCGTCCGCGCAGGCCCGACTTCTTCACCTCGTCGATCACCGCGTCCGGCCCCATTGCCACGGCGCGTTTGAAGGCCTCGTAGCCGCCGTGACCCAGGTAGTAGGACAGCGTGTGGCTGCCTTCCTGCCCCACGTGCGCGTACAGCGTGGGCGTGAAGCGCGGATCGCGGGCACTGACGATAGGGCTGGCCGGCGCTGGTGTGGTGGCGGTCATCCCTTCACCCCCCCGCTCGTGACCGGCAGGTCATTGACTGCCAGCGGGCGCAGGCTCTCGCCCGGGGCACCGGCGTTCTGGCCGTTGGCCATCATCTGGAGGCCCTGATTGTTCACCTTGACCGGCACCAGGTTGTCCGGCTGCGGCTTATGGTCGGCGCGCAGTTGCGCCAGCAGGTGCCGGCACTTCGTGGGCGTCACGTTCTCGTAAAAGCCGTCGTCATTGATCTGCACGACCGGCGCGGTGCCGCACGACCCCAGGCACTCCACTTTCTGCACGCTGAAACGCCCGTCCGGCGACACCTCGCCGGGCTGCACGTCCAGTTCCGTCACCAGTTCGTCCCACAGCTCGTCCGAACCCGCCAGGGCGCACATCAGCGTGCTACACACTTGGAGGTGGTACTTGCCGGTGGGCACGGTGTGGTAGGTCGAGTAGAAACTCATTACCGAACGGACTTCGGTGGCGGTCGTGCCGCACAGCGCCGCAATCTCGTGCATGCGCTCCTCGGTCACGAAGCCCTCGGCGTCCTGCACCTCACGCAAGAGGGGCATCAGGCCCGAGCGCCGCCCCTGCGGTGAATCCGGGTAGCGCGAAAAAATATCCGCGACAAGGTCTTGTTTATCTGCAAAGTAACTCAAAGTGGCCTCACTTCTTCTCTGTTGTGACCAGGCGAAATCAACGGTCTACGTCCCCAAGCACCGGGTCGATAGTCGCCAGAATAGTGATCAGGTCGGCGAACTGCGCGCCCACACAGGCGTATTCCAGGGCTTGCAGGTTGACAAAGCTGGGGGCGCGGATTTTCACGCGGTAGGGCATGCTGCCGCCGTCCGACACGATGTAATACCCAACTTCGCCGCGCGCGGTTTCCACGGGCACGTACACCTCGCCCTTGGGCGGGTGAAAGCCCTCGGTGACCAGCTTGAAGTGGTGAATAACCGCTTCCATGCTGGTTTCCAGCTCCTGACGGGGCGGCAGGGAAATTTTGCGGTTAGGGTCTTTGATCGGCCCCGGCTGCAGCATTTTCAGCGCCTGACGGATGATCTTGACGCTTTCGCGCATTTCCAGAATGCGAATCTGGAAGCGGGCCAGGCTGTCGCCTTTCTGGAAGGTGGGCACGTCGAAGGTGTAGTTCTCGTAGCCGCTGTAAGGGTTGTCCTTGCGGTGGTCGAAGGGAACGCCACTGGCGCGCAGGTTCGGCCCGGTCAGGCCCAGGTCGATGGCGACCTCGGTGGGAATGATGCCCACGTCGGTGGCGCGGTCGAGGAAGATGGGGTTGCCGCCGAACAGCGTCAGGTACTCGTCGATGCCGCGCTCCTGGGTGTCGCAGTACGCGGCGACCATCTGGGGCCAGTAGTCGGGAATATCGCGGTACAGCCCGCCGATGCGGAAGTAGCCCTGGTTCATGCGGTAGCCGCACACCGCCTCGAACAGGTCGTTGACGTTCTCCTTGTCGCGGAAGGTGAAGAACAGGGGCGTCAGGGCGCCCAGGTCGAGCAGGCCGGTGCCCACGAACACCAGGTGGCTGTGCAGGCGGCCCAGTTCATGCAGGATTACGCGGACGATCTGGGCGCGCTCGGGCACCTCGGCCCCGACGAGTTTCTCGGCGCTCAGGACGTAGGCCAGTTCGTGACCGAAGGAGTGCAGGTAGTCCGTGCGCGGCGCGTACGTGACGTTCTGCTGGTACGTGCGGTTCTCCATGGTCTTCTCGAACCCGGTGTGCAGGTAGCCCATGTGCGGGATGACGCGGGTGACCTGTTCGCCGTCCATATCCACCACCAGGCGCAGCACCCCGTGCGTGCTGGGGTGCTGCGGCCCGACGTTCAGGGACATGATCTCGGTGTGCAGCAGCGCCCCTTCGCTGGGTTTGGCGGTGTTGGGCGTGACTTTGGGGCTGGGGAGGTAGGTCACTTGGGGCCTCCTTCAGGCATGACGGGCGGCTCGATGTCGCGCTGCTCGCCGCGGCGCAGGCTGCCGCGCCAGCCGGTCAGGCCCGCCTGCTGGCCGTTCATGCCGGCACGGAAGGCGTGCGGGTCGAGAAAACGGCCCTCGCGGAACAGGGTCGGCGTCTCACCGATGGGAAAGTCACGGCGCAGCGGGTGGCCTTCGAGGTCGTCCGGCGTCAGGACTTTACGCAAGTCCGGGTGCCCCTCGAACTCGATGCCCACCAGGTCGTAGGTCTCGCGCTCGATGTAGTTGGCCGCCTTCCACACCGGGTAGAGGCTGGGGCAGGGCTGGCCATTGTCCAGCCACACGCGCAGGAACACGCGGCGGTGATCGCGGGGGTGGTAGACGTTGTACAGCACCGCGAAACGCTTGGGTCGCTCCTCGGTGTACGTCAGGTAATCGATGCCGACGCAGTCCATCAGCATGAAGCCGCGTTCCTTGAGGCTCTGCGCCACCGCCCTCAGCTCGCCGGGTTCCACCACCACGGTGGGTTCGGCGGCGTGATCCTCGGTCAGTTTCAATTCCTGAATAAGCTGTGATACGTCCCGCGCCGGGTGGGGCGTGTTGGGCTGGGTGGCGGTGTCCGTGGTGGTCTGGGAGGTTCCCGGCATGTTGGGTGCTGTTACCTTGTCCATGCGTCCACCATCGGGAGTTGATGTCCCAGTTCGTCGAAGGCTTCGCCGCGTACCTTCTTCTGGAGTTGCATCAGGGCGTACAGCAGCGCCTCAGGGCGCGGGGGGCAGCCCGGTACGAAAATGTCCACCGGCACCACACTGTCGGTGTTCTGCACAATCGCGTAGTTGTTGAACATCCCACCCGACGAGGCGCACGCGCCCATGCTGATGACCCACTTGGGGTCGGGCATCTGATCGTACACGCGCCGCAAGACCGGGGCCATCTTCTTGCTGAGGCGACCGGCGATGATCATCACGTCCGCCTGGCGGGGCGAGGCGCGGAACACCTCACTGCCGAAGCGGGCCATGTCGTTGCGGGCGTTGGTGGACTGCATCATCTCGATGGCGCAGCACGCCAGCCCGAATGTGGCAGGCCACATGCTGTTGCTGCGGCCCCACGCCACCAGTTTCTCCAGGCTGGAAAACAGCACGCCCTCGGACTCCAGTTCCTGCCAGTCCTTTTCAATGAGTTCCTTCAGTGGCATGAGGCCTCCAAACGGGCTGGGGTAATGGCGCTTACCTCCACTCCAGCACTCCTTTTTTCAGGATGTAGTAGTACCCGACCAGCAGCAGCAGCACGAAGGTCAGCGCCTCGAAGAAAGCGAACTGCGGGAGTTTCTGGTAGGCGGCGGCCAGCGGGTAGAAGAAGGCGGTCTCGATGTCGAACACGATGAACAGCATGGCGACCAGGTAGAAGTGAACCGGGAAGCGCTGGCCGGTGCCGACGCCGCCGTGCTCGGGGTCGTTGCCGCTCTCGTACGGCATGAGTTTAGCTTTGCTGCCTTTCTTGGGGCCGAGCAGCGCACTGGCGATCACGGCAATAATGCCGATCCCCAGCGACGCGACGAGCATGATCACAAAATTGGCGTATTCGATGGTTATCTCCCTTCCTTCTGCGTTTCCTGCCCTTTCTGGCGACCTTCAGCCCTGACTTGTGAAAATCAGCACGAAAGGGTCAAAAAAAAGAGAACCGGAAAACAGCTCAAAATAAAAACATTCCCTTACAGTTTTATCACGAAAAAAACAACGCCAAACAACCGCCGTCACACACTTCGGCCGCATTGCCCCGGACAGTGACAGCCCCAAAACGGCGCGGCCGGGGCGCGTTCAATGCACCCGTACCCCTTTCGTCAGCGGCTGTTTCTGGACCCATTTGACGAACTTCTGCACTTCCTCGCGGGCCAGCAGCGCCTCCACGGTGTTCAGCTCGTTCGCCAGCTCGGCATTGCTGAAGGTCTTGGAGAGGTAACCCTGGCAGGCCGGGCACATCTTCACAGTGGGAATCTCGCCCAGCTTGACGCCCTGCCGCCGCCCCTGCGATTTGGGCACCAGGTGATGATCCGTCAGGTTCGGGGCTTCCCGCCCGCACAACACGCACACCTCAGGGGGCTTCGCTTCTACATGCCAGCTCGATTCAGGACGTTTCCGGGCCATAAGCACAAGAATACGGCCCCCCAACACCCGCACCGTTAACAAACACGACCTGAGCGGCAGCGTCACCCTCTAACCCCGCCTCATCCCTGGCGCACGCGAGAGCTTGAACCATCAGCAGCTCATCAAACTAAATTGCCAATTTTATAAAATTTTGCCATGGCGCAGTTTGAACTGGAGATGGACAAATTTGGGCGCATCCTCATTCCCAAAAAACTACGCGACGCGCTGAACCTCAGGGCGGGAAGCAAAGTCACAGGCGAACTTGACGGGCCACACCTCACCCTCAGCGGCCCGGAACCCCGGTACGTGATCTCGCAAAGTGCCAGCGGCAGGCCCGTCATTCAGTTCCCTAACGCGGCTCCCTGGCCTGAGGGGGACGACCCGGTCAGGGCCATGCGAGATGAACGAACCGAGCAGCTGATTCGCGGCGGGAAGCTGGGGTGACAGTGACACGAACCCTCGTGGACACCAGCACCCTGGTCGCCGCCCTGATGAGCCACCACACCGCCCACGCCTGGGCCGACGCACACCTGGCCGAGGCCGAACAACAGACGGTGCTGATCAGCACGCACACTCTGGCAGAAGTGCTCAAGGTGCTGACCACGTACCCCAGGGAATTTCTCCCGCCGCAAATCGCATTACAGGTCATCAAAGAAACCACTCGCCAGTACGAGAAGATCAACCTGGACGACCAGGATTACTTCGCGGTCATGCAGCGCCTGGCCGACCACCACCTGAGCGGCAGCGTCATTTTCGACGCCCTGATCGCCCAGGCCGCCCTGAAAGCTGGGGCTGAGAAGCTGCTGACCCTGAACCCCAAAGATTTTAAGAGACTGGGGAAGGATGTGGCAGGAATTCTTGTATACCCGTAAAGCTAAAACGGTACGCCGCCAGTGCAAACCGCATCAATGGCCGCGCACACCCCAGCGAAATTCTGTTCCACCTCAGCATTCGTGAAACGCACCACCAGAACGCCTGCACCCGCCAGCAGTGCTGAACGCTCGGCATCGTAAACCTGAGCCTCGACTGAATCATGACTCGCGCCATCCAACTCGATACACAGCTTCAATGACGGCGCGTAGAAATCAAGGATGAACCGCTCAAACGGCACCTGACGCCGGAACTTCACCGGATGTGTACGTAGGAACACGAACCACAATTTGCGCTCCGCAGGTGTCAACTCCCGCCGCAACTCACGGGCACGCGGAACAAGACGCTTCGAGTAGTGCTCCCGCATACGCGAAGACTACCCCTCAGTCAGCTTCGCTGACAGCTCCCCTTAAAAGGGAGCCAAGGGAATACACGAAACGCGAGAAACCCCGCCCCCGAACTTGTCGCCCCTTTAAGGGGAGATGCCCCGAAGGGGCAGAGGGGTGGTACGCCGCGTCGCCGCTCCCCACCGCCCCCACACCCCGCACAGGCAAAAGCAGAGAGCTGAAAGTTTACCTTTCCACATAGGCTAGATCATCTGTAGAACCTCCTATATATTCGTATGATTCTGATTGCGTGGGGGTAATTAAACCGTATGTTCGCCGACCATCATCAGAATCAACCTACCAATAAACTGCCAGATGAGATTTATCAATATGGTCAGCTCTTAAATTGATAACACTTAGACGCGTTAGGGGGAAAATTGCCTCGGCTCTATCTAGCCTCAGACGGTCTTCTTGAAAGATATGATGATCTTGTGAGGAAAATAGAGCTTTAGCCGGATTGGAAATTTCTCCAAATTCTATATTTGCCCGTAAAATATCTTTATAAGCAGATGATGGGCTTATGATCGGCCCGCCGTTAAAATTTGAGCGAAATTCGATAGCTCCTCTGGGTACGATTACTGTTAAGTTCCAATTCCGGCAAATTGATTTACCCTTATTTTGTATCCCAATATCTACATATTCCAAACGATCTACCCTGAAACTCAGCTCTAACCGTGTTGATTTATCACGATTCATAACGTCTCGAACCTGAAAATCTTTCATTGGTTCAGTTGAGAAATTTAAGCGGCAATAATAGTGGGCGTCCGATGCCTGATGACATGTATCACTTTTCGGGATTTCAATTATGTAAGCCGACTTCCGGATATCACCGTTTACACGGATAGGATGAACGACTATGCCTGGAATTCGGGGGGAAATATTTGAGTCAATAAGGGCTTCTAGCCCTCAGTAGGTGACAACTTCATTTCGATGTCGTCCCAGACGGGAAAAATCAATAGTCAGCCCCATCAAGCTTGATGGGGCTGACTGTTCGCGGTCTTCTGAAGGTGTGAAGTCCACAGAATCCGCTGCCCAGCAGGCTACCGCACTCACCCAGCACTTCAAAACGCACGCCAGTCACCTCCGCATCGACACGCTCCAGCGGCTCATCGATGTCCTCTTGGCGATGATTGCCGCGAGGAGCGTCAATCATCACGATTTGAGTGCCCACATGCCCGGTATCAGCACGCCACAAGCCAAGAAAAGGCGGGCGGACCGCACCTTCCGGGATGACCAACTGGACATGGGCTTTTTCATCGCGCTGCTCGTCGTGCATCTCCCACCAGGGAAGGTTTTGCTGAGTCTGGACCGCACCAACTGGGAGCACGGGGAAACGCCTATCAACTTTCTGGTGCTTGGAGCCGTGGTTCATGGCTTCACCCTGCCCCTGATTTGGGTGCCTCTTGATGACTCTGGGAACAGTCACACGTACGCCCGGATGTGGTTGGTGTTGAAGCTGCTTCGGGCCTTGCCAGCGAAACGCTGGCTGGGCCTGGTGGCCGATCGGGAGTTCATTGGTGCGGAATGGTTCCGCTTTCTCCGTCGGCATGGCATCAAGCGGGCCATCCGCATTCGGCACAGCGACATGCTGGACGACATGAGTGGGAAAGAGTGGTTTGAGCACGTCCAGCACGGTCATTTTCACGAGATCGCTGAAAAGGTGTTCGTGTTCGGGGAGTTGATGCGGGTAGTCGCAACGAGGTCACCCACAGGTGACCTCGTCATCATCGCCACAGATTTCAGTGCTCGGAAGACCTGGAAGCTCTACAAGCAGCGCTGGTCGATTGAGTGCACCTTCAGCAGTTTCAAGAAGCGAGGCTTCGACCTGGAGCGGACTGGAATGACGGAAAGGAGCCGTCTACAGCGACTCTTCGGCCTGGTGACATTGGCCTGGATGTTCTGTTTGCAGCTGGGGGTCTGGCTCGGCCAGACCCATCCCATTCCCGTCCTGAAACATGGTCGGAGAGCGGTCAGTCTGGTGCGGCACGGTGCTCAGCATCTCGTGGATGCCCTACGGTGGAAACCCGAACAGTTCATGGAGGTCCTGGAGGTGTTAATCCAGGCTTTTTGCCCGCCAGGAGCGGCTGAAAGTGAAGTTGTCACCTACTGAGCTTCTAGCCGCTCCTTTGACCACTCGACGCCATCACAGGGGGCAAATCCAGTTGCAAGATGCTTCTGTTCTCCCTGTCCTTCAGCAACACCAATAATCAGGGTTCCACCATCGGAATTTGCGAAACCTGTTATCTGCTTTGTCAGCGCATCTTGACAGTCTTTTTTCAGGAAGCGCCCGTCTTTGTAATCGAGCCTCTGACTTTCCTCGACTTTCAAAAACAGTGCTTCGATCCGTTCCTGAGTCCACTCAGTAGGTGACAACTTCATTTCGATGTCGTCCCAGACGGGAAAAATCAATAGTCAGCCCCATCAAGCTTGATGGGGCTGACTGTTCGCGGTCTTCTGAAGGTGTGAAGTCCACAGAATCCGCTGCCCAGCAGGCTACCGCACTCACCCAGCACTTCAAAACGCACGCCAGTCACCTCCGCATCGACACGCTCCAGCGGCTCATCGATGTCCTCTTGGCGATGATTGCCGCGAGGAGCGTCAATCATCACGATTTGAGTGCCCACATGCCCGGTATCAGCACGCCACAAGCCAAGAAAAGGCGGGCGGACCGCACCTTCCGGGATGACCAACTGGACATGGGCTTTTTCATCGCGCTGCTCGTCGTGCATCTCCCACCAGGGAAGGTTTTGCTGAGTCTGGACCGCACCAACTGGGAGCACGGGGAAACGCCTATCAACTTTCTGGTGCTTGGAGCCGTGGTTCATGGCTTCACCCTGCCCCTGATTTGGGTGCCTCTTGATGACTCTGGGAACAGTCACACGTACGCCCGGATGTGGTTGGTGTTGAAGCTGCTTCGGGCCTTGCCAGCGAAACGCTGGCTGGGCCTGGTGGCCGATCGGGAGTTCATTGGTGCGGAATGGTTCCGCTTTCTCCGTCGGCATGGCATCAAGCGGGCCATCCGCATTCGGCACAGCGACATGCTGGACGACATGAGTGGGAAAGAGTGGTTTGAGCACGTCCAGCACGGTCATTTTCACGAGATCGCTGAAAAGGTGTTCGTGTTCGGGGAGTTGATGCGGGTAGTCGCAACGAGGTCACCCACAGGTGACCTCGTCATCATCGCCACAGATTTCAGTGCTCGGAAGACCTGGAAGCTCTACAAGCAGCGCTGGTCGATTGAGTGCACCTTCAGCAGTTTCAAGAAGCGAGGCTTCGACCTGGAGCGGACTGGAATGACGGAAAGGAGCCGTCTACAGCGACTCTTCGGCCTGGTGACATTGGCCTGGATGTTCTGTTTGCAGCTGGGGGTCTGGCTCGGCCAGACCCATCCCATTCCCGTCCTGAAACATGGTCGGAGAGCGGTCAGTCTGGTGCGGCACGGTGCTCAGCATCTCGTGGATGCCCTACGGTGGAAACCCGAACAGTTCATGGAGGTCCTGGAGGTGTTAATCCAGGCTTTTTGCCCGCCAGGAGCGGCTGAAAGTGAAGTTGTCACCTACTGAGCTGAGTCCAATCCATAACCACAAAAGTAACGTCAGACACCCGCTTTTGACGAGTGCCTGACGGCTTAGCTATTTAGGTGCGCTGGCTTACGCCTTAACCCCACCTTTTTCCCGCGCCAGGATTCCTCTCAGCACGGTTTGCAGGATGCCGCCGTTCTTGTAGTAGTCGATCTCCACGGGGGTGTCGATGCGGCACTGCACGGTGATTTCGCGGCTGTTGCCGTCCTTGTCCGTCAGCTTGACCTGCACGTCCTGGCGGGGCTTAAGGTCGGCGGGCAGGATGAAGTCGAAGGTTTCTTCGCCCGTGATGCCCAGGCTGTCGGCGGTTTCGCCGTTCTTGTATTGCAGGGGCAGGACGCCCATGCCGACCAGGTTGCTGCGGTGAATGCGCTCGAAGCTCTCGGCAATCACGGCTTTCACGCCGAGCAGGAAGGTGCCTTTGGCGGCCCAGTCGCGGCTGCTGCCCATGCCGTAGTCCTTGCCGGCCAGCACGACGAGGGGAATACCCGCTTCCTTGTAGTTGACGCTGGCGTCGTAAATGCTGGTCACATTGCCGGTGGTGAAGTCGGTGGTGAAGCCACCTTCGGTGCCGGGGGCGAGCTGGTTTTTCAGGCGGATGTTGGCGAACGTGCCGCGCGTCATGATGCGGTCGTTGCCGCGCCTGGAGCCGTAGGAGTTGAAGTCCTTGACGGGAATGCCGCGTTCGGTGAGGTACTTGCCAGCGGGGGTGTCGGCCTTGAAGCTGCCGGCGGGGCTGATGTGGTCGGTGGTGACCGAATCGGCCACTTTCACCAGCACGCGGGCGTTTTTGATGTCCTCGATTTCGCTGGCGCCGCCGGCCAGGTTGTCGAAGAAGGGCGGGTTCTGGATGTAGGTGCTGTCTTCCTTCCAGTCGAACAGGTCGCCTTCGGCCACGGGAATAGCGTTCCAGTCCTGGTTGCTCTTCTCGATGCCGTCGTAGACCTTCTTGAACATGTCGGCGGTGATGCTTCTGTCCATGGCGTCGGCAATCTCGGCATTGGTGGGCCAGATGTCTTTCAGGAACACGTCCTGGCCGTTCTGATCCTGGCCGATGGGCTGGTTCACGATGTCGTTGACGACCGTGCCGGCCAGCGCGTAGGCCACGACCAGGGGCGGGGAGGCGAGGTAGTTGGCCTTGATGTGCGGGTTCACGCGGCCCTCGAAGTTGCGGTTGCCTGACAGCACACTGGCGACCACCAGGTCACCCTCGTTGATGGCGGCGACGGTGGGTTCGGGCAGCGGGCCGCTGTTGCCGATGCAGGTCATGCAGCCGTACCCGACGGTGTTGAAGCCGATCTGGTCGAGGTACTGTTGCAGGCCAGCGGCTTCCAGGTACTCGGTCACCACGCGGGAGCCGGGGGCGAGGGAGGTCTTGACCCAGGCCCTGGATTTCAGGCCCTTCTCGACGGCTTTCTTGGCGACCAGGCCGGCGGCGATCAGTACGCTGGGGTTGCTGGTGTTGGTGCAGGAGGTGATGCTGGCCAGCGTGACCGCGCCGTGCCCGATCTTGATGTCGGTGCCGGCGATCGTGCCCTGCGCGTTCAGCTTGTCGCCGCTCAGCTCGAAGCCGCGGTTTTTCACGGGGGCGGTCAGCGCTTCGGCAAAGACGCTGTGCATGTCGCTCAGGTTCACGCGGTCTTGCGGGCGCTTGGGGCCGGCCAGGCTGGGGACGATGGTGCCCAGGTCGAGTTCGATGGTGCTGGTGAACACGGGGTCGGGCGTCTCGTCGGTGCGGAACATGCCCTGGGCCTTGTAGTACGCCTCGACCAGTTCGATCTCGTCTTCCAGGCGACCGGTGCGGCGCAGGTAGCGCAGGGCCTCGTCGTCCACCGGGAAGAAGCCCATGGTGGCACCGTACTCGGGGGCCATGTTGGCGATGGTGGCGCGGTCCGGGAGGGTCATGTTACTGAGGCCCGCGCCGTAGAACTCCACGAACTTGCCGACCACGCCCGCACTGCGCAGCATCTCGGTGACGCGCAGCGCGAGGTCGGTGGCGGTGGCGCCTTCGGGCATCTGGCCGGTGATCTTGAAGCCGATCACGTCGGGCATCAGCATGTAGATGGGCTGGCCCAGCATGACGGCTTCGGCCTCGATCCCGCCGACGCCCCAGCCGACGATGCCCAGGCCGTTGATCATGGTGGTGTGGCTGTCGGTGCCAACGAGGCTGTCGGGGTACACGACGGTGCCGTCATCTTCGGGGCGGCTCTGGACGCCCTTGGCGAGGTACTCGAGGTTGACCTGGTGCACGATGCCGCTGGCGGGAGGCACCACGCCGAAGTTGTCGAAGGCCTGCTGGCCCCATCTGAGGAACTCGTAACGTTCGCGGTTGCGCTCGAACTCCAGCGCCATGTTGTTGGCGAGGGCGAACTCGGTGCCGAACTCGTCCACCTGCACCGAGTGGTCGATCACCAGGTCGACGGGAATCAGCGGGTTGATCTTGCTGGGGTCGCCGCCCAGGGACACCATCGCGGTGCGCATGGCGGCCAGGTCGACCACGGCGGGCACGCCCGTGAAGTCCTGCAAGATCACGCGGGCGGGCTTGAAGGGAATCTCGACTTCGGGGTTGGTGGCACTCCATCTGGCGACGGTTTCCACATCCTCGCGGCGCACGTCGTAGTCGTTGGCCTCGCGCAGCACGCTTTCCAGCAGCACCTTGATACTCACGGGCAAGCGAGAAACGTCGAAGCCTTGCAGTTTGTTGAGGTTGTAAAAGTACAGTTGCTTGCCGCCCACGCTGAGCGTGTCGCGGGTGCCAAACAGGTTCGGGGCCTTGTCCGTCATGGATGAATCCTCCTTGTGCTTGTGAGCCTTGAGGGCTTGTTACCCTCCCATCATACGGCGCAGTGTCACCACAGCGGGCGTTACCGGGTCAGGCACGAGCAGGGAGGATATGTTACGCCCATGGGGACAACAGAATGAGTTTGGAGTTCATTTTTTACTATGCTGACAATGAATATCCCGATGCAGAACAAATTCCTCGATCAGAATAATTCGTTGCAACCAGCTAAAAAGCAGGATGAGTAAACGACTCCTGGCCCGAATTGTGATTTTGCTTTGTCCACTTCTGTTGTGGGCGGCCATCGGACATTCACTTCACCTGAACCGTGAGTACCGCACCACCGTTGGGATTCTTCGGAAAGTCGAGAAAGTGCGTACTGACGTCAAGAAACCCGGCTATAAATGCCAGGTGGTTTACAACTATCGCGTTAACAACACTTTGTTCACAGGCTACAGGGTAAACGCCGATGACCTGTGGGATGACCCGGATTCCACCCCGTGTTACACCTTCGACCCGCAGGAGCGGCCTGACCTGAATGAGGCCCGTCCCGGCGATCACGTCACCGTGCATTACGACCCGGCAGATCCCACCTTCGCCCTGCTGACTGTGAAATCGCCAGGGCCAATCACCCGTGGCTTTCAGATTCTGATTCAGTTCTACCTTGTCGCGCTGCTCATTTTCTTTCCCATGACGTTCGTTCAATGGCAAAAACCT
This sequence comes from Deinococcus fonticola, assembly GCF_004634215.1. NCBI lineage: Bacteria > Thermotogati > Deinococcota > Deinococci > Deinococcales > Deinococcaceae > Deinococcus > Deinococcus fonticola. Next base: position 39,715 of record NZ_SMMH01000031.1, read on the forward strand.
CATAGCCCAGAGCTCATGGCCCGTCACCTCTTCTAAACTGCCTACCTGATGACCGACCAAGACCTGCCTTTTCCCGACAACAGCCTGGCGCCGCACGAGGAACAGCGCTTCAAATCTTTAGAGGACACCGTCAGCGCGGGCCTGCGCGACTTCCGTCAGACCGGGCAGGCACTCAGCGAGATCCGGGACAACGAGTTTTACCGCGAAACGCACAGCAGCTTCGAGGTTTACCTGCAAGACCGCTGGGGTTTCACGCCCCGGCAGGCCGGGCAACTGATCGACGCAGCGCAGGTGGCGCGCGTGCTGGAACCCATCGGCATCGACCCGGTCAGCGAAGCGCAGGCGCGGAAATTCAAGCCGGCGGTGAAGGTCTACGAGGAACTGGAGCCCGAGCAGCAGCGCCTGGTGTCGCGCCTGATCGACGAGCGCCGGGCCGTGGAAACGGGGGACGTGGCCCCCTGGGAGGAAGCCGCCGCGCCGGAAATGAAGATCATGGCGACGGTGGTGAAGAAGATGACGCCCGACACCACCGTGTACCACCCGGAAAGCGGCGATGAGGTGGCGCTCGGCACCCTTTCGCCCACCCAGCGCTTCGAGGTGGTGCGTGAGCACGTCAACCAGAAAACGCAGGCGTACCACGAGAAACAGGCCGCCAAAGCCGCCGCCGAACCCGAGGAGAAAGTCAACTGGGCCGCCTGGTGTCTGAATTACGCCAGGGAGGGCCTGACCCCGGAGCAGCGCCTGGAGATCGTACTGGAGCAGGGACAGAAGGGCAAACCCGTCATTCATGCCCGCGTGGTGGACAAGACGACAGGGGAGGTGCTGGTGGAAGGCGAGGCGGTGGGCAACATGAAGAAGGCCGTGCTGGGCCTGATTACCGAAGTCCGGGGCTGAGCCCGAGCTGCGCCTCACATGCGTACAGTGAACCTACACCTGTCCCTTACCCTGAACTATGGAAATGAACGTATTCCTGGGTGACCGCGAGGGGTTTACGCCGCAGATCTCGCGCCTGATCGGCATGATGGACTATGCCCGCTTCACGACGTTGCAGATGGTGCAGGGCATGAGCACCGAGGAACTCGACCTAGTACAGCGTTCAATTAATACGGATAGCTTGATAGTGCCGACCAAAGCTGCGACGGGCATCCTGGGTCGAGAATTGCCAATTGATCTTTACCCCCGCTGCATTTCGGGCGCTCACCCAGGATTCG